>CADBGN010000016.1 GCA_902794155.1 uncultured Bacteroidia bacterium | reverse complement strand
TTCGTTGAGCCACTTCTCGCGTTGTTCGCGGGTGGATTTCTTAATGGGTTCAACCATCTTGATTTTCCACGCTTCTGCAAATGGTAATTCCATGATATTGATTGATTTAAAGATTTAAAGATTCAAAGATTTAAAGATTCAAGGATTTGATGATTGGAATGACTTGGATATGGACATTTGTGAAATGTTGTTTTTTGACGCTCGAATGCTAAACGCAAAACTAGTAATGCGCATTCCTCATTAGCTTCGCTGAATCTGCGATTTCCTCATTCAAAAGAACCTGTCGCGTTCCTTGATGTTCAAGTAAACCATATTACCAAAGATGTGGGGCATATAATAAATGGTGCTTTCAAAAAACGCTTCAAAGATACGGCTTTTTTCATAAATGCAAACTCCAAGGAAGAAAAAAAATGGTATTTCAACTCGCTCATGAGAGGTTGGCCGTGTGCCAGGAGTATCGTCTAAAATTTTTCACACTTCCCCTTCCTTCCGTGTCAAAAAATTCACTATTTTTGCCGCCGTTTTTTTGGGCCATGTCCCATGGCATTATAAAAAAAGACCGCATACCTTAAATACCTCACATTTATGTATCTATGCGTGAGTATATCTTGGATTAACCATTGTATAAGTACAAAACAAACAATACAAATAATCAACTAATCAATTAACAAATCTAAAACAACAAAACTAATCATGCAAAAGAAGCATTTACTTTTGATGCTGCTGATGGCATTGCTTGTGCCTTTGGCGATGAATGGACAGAACACGATTACCCTTTCGGGAAACGTGACTCAGACCATTGAACCAAACACGACCTACACCTTCTATGACTCTGGCGGTCCAAATAGCGATTATGGTTCCAACGAGAGATGCACTGCCACTTTCAACGCCTCGGAAAATATCACATTATCGTTCACTAGTTTTGAAACCGAGCGTAGTAGTGACTATATGTATGTTTATGATGGTACTACTTCTGGCAAAGTGCTTTTGAATAAGGTTTCTGGAAACACGATTCCTCCGAGTGTGACAGCTAAAAGTGGAACGATGACTGTGGTTTGGCATTCGGACAATACTAATAATAAAGCTGGTTGGGTTGCTACAATTCAATATGAGACAAGAAAAGCTTACGAACTGGTGACTGCCTCGCAAACCGATTGGAGCGGTAACTATGTGTTAGTTGGGCCTTGGAATACTTATAAAGGCTACGCATTAAAAGGCATAAATTATTATCCAAGCAGTAGCGATGGCGGCACTACTGCCGTTACAATTAATGGAACTTTTCATGGAACTTTCCTTTCATCAATTGGTAATGCCGATGTGTTGACCATAGCAAAAAGCACACAAGATGCTTCTTGTTACTCTATCCGTATCAATGGCGACAAATATCTTATAGCTAGCTCCACTGGTTTGAGAACGAGCTCAAATGAAGCAGATTCCTATTGGAGCATTACCTACACCACCCATGGAATGCAGATATACTGTCCGTGGTACTACAGTTACCGAAAATATCTTTATTTTGTAGTATATCGGGATTATGATACAAATGAATTTGGTGGAACTACGTTCCTTATCTGCAGAGAAGGTGATTTCGCCAATAATGAGTTATATCACTTCGAATATATATTGCCCGTCCTTTATAAAGAGACCACATTGGCACAACATAATATTATCGTGACACAATCCGCAGGCGGCACCATCAGTGCCGACGTAAACAAGTCCTTCATGGATGATATGATTACGCTGAGCGCAACGCCTGATCCCGGATACTTCTTTGCTGAATGGAAGGTTAAGGATGCCTCTAACAACACCATGTATGTGGCCAACAACAAAATCATAATGCCTAATTGTGATGTGACTGTTACAGCATCTTTCACGCAAGGTCTCCAAGTCAAATTGGTACAAACCCCTAACGGTACGATTAGCGCCAACCAAACCACTAATCTGCATCCTGGTGACCATGTGACTTTGACCGCTACCCCTGACAATGGTTGCGACTTCTTGGCATGGTACGTCTATAGGACCGGTAACCCGAGAGACGTGATTCACGTGATGAACAACGGGTTTGTAATGCCAACGAGCGATGTGACCGTTCAGGCTGCTTTCGTGACCGTAGAGGGACATGTACAGACCGTGGGCGGTGGCTCACCATATACTGACAACCATCTCCCAACCACTGCATTATTAAAGTATTCGCTTACACAGCAAATTTATACGGCTGCCGAGATTGGTTACAATGGTAGAATCACAAAGATTGCTTTTAAAGCCACATCAGACATTTCTAATGCCCGTTCACTTGACATTTATATGCGCCATACCTCCAAGACAGCTTTCGGCTCAAGCACTGACTGGGAGGTCATGGGGCATGACGCTCTGGTGTATTCAGGAAATGTTAGTTTTGCCAACAACGATTGGACCACCATCACTTTGGATACGCCCTTCGAATACGATGGCACAAGTAATTTGAATATCTGTGTAGTAGATAAAACAGGAGTTCGTGAAAATAATTCGAAAACATTTGGCATATATCGCACTAATGCCAATAGGTCTTTGTACATATGTAACGATAATAATGATTATAGCAGTTCTGTTGGAGACTCAAATCTACTATCCAATTTTAGAGGTTATTTCTTAACAGCACCATCCAATAACCAAATCGTATTTACAATTGAGCCCTCTGGCAGCGCCGAGTCACTCTCCATTTCACCTGATGAAATCAACAATTTCAGCTATTTGAAAGGCCAAGGTCCGTCACAAGCTCACAAACTCGACATTGTCGGTATCGACCTTAAGAATAACATCACCCTCACTGCTTCGGATAATTTCGAGATTAGCTCGACTGAAAATGGCCCTTACAATTCATCGCTCACTATTCCACGCGCGACAAGCAAGCGCAACCGTAATGTGCAAACCTGGGACTTCGAAGACGGATTGCAAGGTTGGACTATTGTTGATACCGATGATGACGGTTACAATTGGGAACACGACACGGAGGTTGGTGGCCATGGCGGCTCAACCGGTATTGTTCATTCACAGTCATACTACTCCGATGGTCATGGCAATCACCCCTTATATCCCGACAACTGGCTGATTTCGCCGCAGGTCACCCTTGGAGGCTCGTTCTCTTTATGGGCACGTGTGGAATACTACGATTCTGATCACTTCGCCATTCTGGTCTCCACCACAAACACCGGCAGCTTCACTTTGCTCGGTGAATGGGACTTGCCCATTTATAATAATAATTGGAAGCAGTTCTCGGTTGACCTGAGCGCCTTCGCTGGACAAACCGGTTATATCGCCGTTCGTCACTACAATTGCTCTGATCAGTACTATATCAGTGTTGATGATTTCGAGCTCAACACCGGAGCTGCTATCGAGATGCCTGTCACCATCACTCCTGCCACGGTCTATGTCCGCATGAAGGGCAGCCTCGGCGCTGGCACCTATAGCGGCACGCTCACGGCTTCTGCTGGTTCAAGCACCGATGTCAACGGCAGCGTCAGCCTGAGCGGCGAGGTCATTGCAGCCAACATCGGCCTCACCAAGGAAATCACAGGCTACGGCAATGGCACCGGCAGCTGGTACCTCATCGCTTCGCCTTTGGCTGATAACGTCGCTCCTACCAATGTGGATGGTATGATTACCGACGATTTGGGTGATGAAGCTACTCCTGAGGATGCAACCTACGACCTCTACTACTTCGATCAAACTGGTGGAGGTGAAAACGGCGATGGCAAGGAATGGCGCAACTATAGGGCAACTCCTTTCGTCCTGGTCAACGGCCAAGGCTACCTCTATGCCAACAAGGAAGGTACCACCCTCACCTTCACCGGCATGCCTTACAGCGGCAACACTAAAGATGTCACGCTGACCTATTCCACCACCAACTCAGACGCCAACATGCACGGCTGGAACCTCGTGGGTAACCCCTTCAACGAGATTGCCTACATCGACATGCCTTTCTACACCTTGGACGGAGACTCAGAATATGTAGAAAAAGCTGCCGGAGACCCCATCAATCCCATGCAAGGCGTCTTGGTCCACACCGATACTGAAGTAGATCTGACCTTTAGCACCACACCTTTAAGTAAGAGCTCCAGACTCACCCTTAACCTCACCCAGGGCCGTAGCATCATGGACCGCGCCATCCTCAGCTTCGACGAAAGCAAACCCCTGCCCAAGATGCAGCTCAGAGAAAACAGCACCAAGGTCTATTTCCCCGTCGACGGCAAGGACTACGCCGTGGTCAGCGCCGAGGAGAGCATGGGCGAGATGCCCGTCAGTTTCAAGGCTGAAGAAAACGGCATCTACAGCCTCAGCTTCAACGCCGAGGACGTCACCTTCGGCTACCTCCACCTCATCGACAACATGACCGGCAACGACGTCGACCTACTCGCCACCCCAAGCTACACCTTCGAGGCCAAGACGACGGACTACTACAGCCGCTTCCGCCTGGTGTTCGCCACCGGCACCACCGACGACGACTTCGCCTTCTTCAGCAACGGTAGCTTCGTCATCAACAACGAAGGCAACGCCATGCTGCAGGTGATCGACGTGAACGGGCGCATCATCCGTAGCGAAAGCATCAACGGCTGCGCCAACGTCAACATCAACGCCGCCAGCGGCATCTACATGCTCCGCCTCGTGAATGGCGACAGAGTGAAGACGCAGAAGGTGGTCGTGAGATAACTATGGCCCATGGCCTATGGTCTATGGCTTGTCCCAACTGTGGGCCAGCCATAGACCATGAGCCAAGAGCCATCGGTAATAAAAAACCAATGACACGCGATGCGTGTCATTGGTTTTTTTTACCTTTGCCCCAAAATAGAAACACTATGAAAAAACTCATTACCTTGCTCCTGCTCTGCCTCACCGTAGGCTCCGCCTCGGCCGGCAATATTCTCAACGAAAGCTTCGAATACGCCAACCACGACTTCGCACCCCCCGTAGGCTGGACCTGCAACGACTCCTCATGGTGCTGCGGCTACCTCGAGAAAGACCACAACCGCATCCCCCATACGGGAAACTGGTATGCCTTTAGCAATGTTGAAGATGCGTGGATGTATATGCCTATGTACCTTATCCCTAGCATGAGATACCGTTTCACCAGTTGGGCAGTCTCCGACGAAACCTATCAGTTGGAGTTTTGGGCTGGCACTTCACCCAATCCTGACGACATGCACACGCTTCTGCTCTCTGCAACTGTCGCCAGCGGTGAATACGAGAAGTTCACCAACTTCGTGGAGACCATTCCCAACAATTGCAACTACATCGCCGTACATGCCGTTGGATCTCGAGGCAGCTACTTGACCATCGACGACATCGAAATCGATATGGTAGAGCAATACCAATTTGAGGCCGAAGCCATCACGGGCGACACGGCCATGTTTCCTGGCTCACAGGCTGTTTTCCGTTTTCTCATCCATAATACAGGATATGACCCCGTTGACGTCACCGTTCATCCTTCCAACGAGTTCTTCACCGATTTCAGCTTCTATTCGAATGGCGTCTTGATGTCAACTTTCCCCACCCAACCCGACGAATACGTCGAGGTGACCTGCCACGCAACGCTACGGCCCGAGATTGAACCCGGAACAGTAGCATGGCTTGACGTTCACATGACCATTCCCTGCAACTGCAATACGGCCATGGTCACTTTCTGGGTAACGCCTTTAGACATTACGCAAACCGATGAAAACGAAGCGGCAAATATCTGTGTATATCCCAACCCCACCACGGATTATGTAACGGTTGAAGCGGAAGACTTACAATCCGTCACACTCTACAACATAAATGGAAAAACCCTTAGCAGCATGGCTGCCAAGGGCAATTCCGTTCGTCTTGATGTCAGCGACTTAAAAGCAGGCGTTTACATCATCTCTGCCAAAACACGCTCCACTTCTTCCTTTGTGAAGTCAATATTGAAAATGTGATTAGGTTTCAGATAGTATAGTTCATGTTCGGAGTGGAAGCGTTTTTCGCCACCACCAGTAATATTGAGCATAATCACATCATCGGTTTTCACCATTCCCTTTTCTATTGCCTGCTGCAATGAGGCTGTGGCTACGGCGGCAGCATGGTAGATATCGATGCCTTCGGATTCTTCAAACAAGGCTTTGGCAGAATTGGCTTCGTCGTTACTGACAGCAAGGATATCTCCATTCGTGTCTTTCAAGGCATCATATAGTCCACCTGCAAGGCCATATGGTGGCTTGCGGTTGGAAAGCACGGGGGCGCAAATCTCAGCAGCGTCCTTGCGCGCCTGGTCGGCATCGTAGGGCAGCATGGGGCGTGAATCGGCACGCCAAGCGTCATACATCGGCACAAATGGTTTGTTTTGCGACACCATCAGGCGGGCCTTGTTCGTTCCGAAACGGCCATCGCCAATAAAACGAAGATTAGCCTCCCAAGCTGCGATGGCACCCGTACCACTACCCACAGCCTGGAAGTAGAAGTCGGGCGTGCGACCGATGAAAGTCGTGGCCGACATCATCGTGGTGCTCATGCCATCGCGACGGGCAATGTTCTTGGCACCGCCTTCGGCAAGATAGCCTTCCATTTCACAGACTACATTCGATAAGTTAATAGCATCGAAATAGTCGCTGCCAGACTCAGTGGTGATGAGCTTCACACAAGGATTCAAGGGCTTGTCGAACCATAAGGCATTGATATTGTCCTGAGGCACGCAGAGCAGCAGTTTGATGCCGTTATCGGAACACACCTTGGCGAAGGCGCGTGCTGTGTTGCCAGCCGAAGCTACAACCAACACTTTATCTTTCAAGTCGTCACCTAAACGAGCGCATACCGAATAAGCCTCCATCTCCTTGAAGGAGCAGGTCGTCATGCGGGCGTTACGCTCAGGCCACCAACCATTAAAAGTGATATAAAGGTTGTTCAAGCCAAGGCGTTTGGCTAGTTCTTCACTTTTATAAGTAACAGGCTCTGAAGGGTTGCTGAGCATAGTCTTGATAGGCAACCAATCCGCGTAGCGATAAAGGCCAAGACAAGCACCTTCCTTCACTTCGAGTTGCTTCTTTTCATAGACAGGGCGCACCATGCTAGGTTTGTCACATTGACGGTCGTCCAAAGTCCAGCCTTCATCGTCGAATACGCGGCCGGTGGCTACGGTTTGTAGCTGGTATTTCGTAGGCACAAATATCATCTTTTATATCTTTTGCGGTTATTATCGCGCAAAGATACAAAAAGTAAACAAACGGATAGTAAAGGCATTTACTATTTTTATGGCACCACAATCTTTTGGATACGGACTTGGTCGTTGGCAACAAGGCGCAGCACATACACGCCCGGTGCCATTCCCCTTGTAGAGACGTTTCCTGAAACGTCTCCAACTGTAAGAACGGTGCGTCCCGTCATATCCATCATCTGCAGAGACGCTCCATGGCATGTCTCTATAAGACGAATCTCTCCATCCGCAACATAAGCGAAGTCCATTGAGCCCTCGTTGAAGGGATCTGTTGAAGGATCAAACGCCAACCTAAACCGTGTGGGATAATCGCCCTTCTTTGCCTCGAAAGCATAGGAAGGCGTACGCAACAGATCCACATCGGCTCCAGTCATGTTATCAATAAGGTGGAGATAGGTCAAACCATGGCCTTCGGCATCGACCGAGAGGACCTGTTCCCCATTATGGCGGACTTCATAGCAAAGGTCGAGCGACTCGGCGCCATCTCGCACGAGCATGACATAAGGTTTATGCTCGCTGAGCAGATAGAGACTCGAATGCTGTCCCCTCAAGTCCATCAAGGGCATGCTCACACCTTCGGTGAGTTTGACGTAAGCCTTTTCATCGCCCATGGTGAGGCATAGGTATCGGCCTTCCTCCGGACTATCGCTTCTCTTGCTCTGAGAATTGAGAGTCACCGTTTGGTCGGGGGCATTGGCCTTGACCAGAAAACCACGACCTACAGGCACGGTATTGCCCGTGGCATAAGTCCATGAGTCACCGTAGTGGATATAATAATACCCGTCCGAAACGTTGTCGCTCTTTGCGAAAGTAATGTCGTGTGCAGTAGGATTGCCCAAAAGATTGAAGCCCTTCAGATTGGTGTCGCTGTTGGTATAACTCAGGTTGACAGTTTGGCTGTAGTCACCGCTATTCAGCGTACCCGTCATGCGCAATGTGGCGACAGGATGATGGGCATACAAATAACCTTGGTCCGGAATCAAATCGAAGCCATCCCCTTGTTTATGATTCACATATTCCAATGGGCCAGCCTCGTTGAAAGCGTAAAGGTCGTAGTTGTCGCCAACCATTGTCCCGGCAGGAGCATACGAGACAAAAGGAGTGGCGATAGTGTACCAACCGCCATCGTCAGTGTAGGCCTCGACGCTTTTCTTGAGGGTTGCCATCACACCATCATTATGGTGGACGAATTGTGCCCCTTCCTCAAGAATCAGATGGCTGGCATCGTTGCATGCAGCCGTTCCGCTGACTGTAAGCGTGACGCCGCTACGTACAATGTGCTTGTCGAAGGAGAAAACGGTAGCAATGGTTGCGTCTTCCGTATGGTCGTATTCTTCGCTACAGATGTACAGCTCCACCTTTGCCAAATTGCTTGAACTGCCGTAACAGCTGAAGATGGGGGAACCGTTATTGGGATTATAACGGAGGTTGTTTCTCGTGTTGGAACCTTGGGCAATAATTGTGGCAGTACCGTCAGAAGCAATCGCGATGCTCCACTTGCCATTATCATCATCGTTGTCGGCTCGTGTCTTCAAATAGTTTGCACTACTACTGGCCGCGTAAAGATAACCACCTGTACTATTCCAATTGGCATCAAAGAAAGTCCATGCACTGGTAGAGCCTCCCAAAACGAACTCATAGGCATCGCCCAAAGTAGAGATGACATTGTCTGTAATGTCAGCATCTACAGCTGTCCTATTGTTGCCGTTTGAACTTGTTGCGCCCATAGCTTTCTGTGCCTCGGTGTTTACAATAAGATATGTCCTTCCCGCAACAAGTTGGTCGACCGAGGTCACCAAATAGTATTGTTGAGCAAAAGGTTCCCCGACATAGACAAACGTAGCACCCACCGTGACGTTGCTAGCTGGCATCACAAATTGATTATCAGTAACCGGAATGATGTTGTTTGCGGCATCGGTGACCGTCCAAGCATCCAATTCATAGCCCTCGTCAGGTGTGGCTGTCAAGATGATGTTAGCCCCTTCGACGGCTTCTTCCACGTTGGCGCTGATGCTGCCGTGTTCCACCGAGGCCAGCGTGATGCTATAGGCTTCAATCTTTTTGTAAAGCTGGATGGCTTGCTGGTTTGTATAGGTATTCGATTTATAGTACCGGAACCGGTTCTGGTTGGTTGTCGCATTGTACCTCAGGTAGCTTGAGCTGCTAACGATATCCGCATTGCCATCGGTAAAGGAAATCGTGTTTGTATAACTATCAGTTCGGCTTGTCTTCAAAGCGTTTTCATCGCTGGTGTTGCCGATGTAATACCCGCTGGCACTCTTGATGGAATAACCACCCGTTTTGGCAGTAATCGTGAAGGCCTTGGCATCGGTCGTGGCATTGGATTCGATGGTATTTCCGCTTATCGTGACATCAATCTTGTTGCCGACGACATCCAAAGAAGTCAAGGAACCATCGAAAGCAACGTTGTAGTTTTCACAGACAATCAGGTAGTTGCCGTCGGTGATTTCGTCGGTGCTGGTCACCTTCACATAACCACTGACGCCCCCTTGCCAGTTGGGGTCCCAAATCATGCGGGCATATTCTGGATGGTCAACGAAAGGATTGCGATTGGACTGATAGTCATTATAAATGACATTATTACGGTCGATTTCCTTCTGACTGACCGGGTCTTGTTCGTTCCAACGCATAAAAAGCTGAATGGCCCACGGCTTGATTTCCGACTTGGTGGTCATGTCGCTCGAACCCCAACTGCCGTCCTCGGTATAGTAGCGCACGCTCATGTACATCATGGCGCGGGCAAAGTCGCCTTTGTATTCGTCGATAGGCTCAAAAACGGTGCCGTTATAGCCCAAGGAGGTCTTGCAAGAGCCTAACTTCGACCCGTTTTGGGAAGTCCACGATGCGTTGTTCACCTCACCGAAAGGATAATTGCTCCTTTGGGAGTTCACAAAGCCGTCGGTGGGGAAGACATGATGCAAGTCGCGGCTTGGAACAGCCTGGTCGTCGCCATTGAACCAGCTCTGCGGCCACGAATGTTCACGGTTATAACAGTCGCCTTCCTGAACATATTCGCCACATTGGTTTTGGCCCATCGAATAGGTATAAGCTGGTGAGCCGTTAGGGATGTCGGAATACATGTCCCAAACCACGCCGTTGCCTTTGTTATCGGTACTCCAAAAGGCAGTCCAAATATTGGAATAATAAATGGTGGTGTGATCCTTGATGATGTCGTGCAAGGCGGTTTTCAGGTCATCGCCGGTCTTGCCGTTGGCATTGTTATAGTAACCGGCGGGGATTTGTGCCATTAAGCCCATGCCCGTCAAGGCGAGCAGGAGAAGGGTAGCTAAAACTTTCTTCATGTTAAAACTTCTAAATGGATGGCAAAAATAGCAATTTTTTTGTCTTTCCTGACTGCAGGGCGCAAAAAAGGGCGACAATTTGACTTGCCGCCCTTTTCGTTTGACGCAACGCGGAGATCAGTTCTCCAACGCGCTGCCTTTTAATGTCGTATAGTTGATACGGAAGGCACTCACTTTACGGAGCTCCTGTTTCACGTCGGTCACGATACCCATAC
Organism: uncultured Bacteroidia bacterium; assembly: GCA_902794155.1. Classification (GTDB taxonomy): domain Bacteria; phylum Bacteroidota; class Bacteroidia; order Bacteroidales; family F082; genus Limimorpha. The sequence continues at coordinate 26,135 of CADBGN010000016.1, read as the reverse complement.
GGGTGTCCTTATGTACCTTCAAAGCCGTAGTCAACAACGGAATGTCGGCAGGGTTACGCGAGTCACGTTCCTTCTGAATCCAGTCGGCAATTTGTTCCGTCGTGGCGAAGGCATCATCCAATTGGATACGCGATTCGGTACCGAGTTTCGTGTCACGAGGTGCGCCGATGTAGATGGAACTCACCAAAGCCTTATGCTCGAGCTTTTGAATCTCAGAGGCTTTCGGCAGAGGTGATGACTTCACCTTCAGTTCGACGTCACGCATTGTGGTCGTAATCATGAAGAAGAATATCAACATGTAGACGATATCAGGCAGTGAAGAGGTGCTCACTTGTGGCACTTCCTTCTTCCCTTCTTTTCTGAATTTTGCCATATTTCTATCCTCCTTTAATCTTTTTTGTAGTCAACAGGTTCTGCCTCACTGACACGCACAGGCACAGCCTCATTGATTACCTTGGTTTGATCTTCAGTGAGTTGCTCGAGGGTCTTGCCCCAAGTTTTCTTGGCCAAATCCGCCTTCATTTCGTTGAAGGCTCGAGCCAACTCATTCTGCACACTGATATACATAGCATACGAGGTGCCGCGGTCGTTCTGGAGCGAAATGACACCCTTTGACATCTTAATAGTTCCAATGCCTTCGCCAAAGGTCTTGTCTTCCGTTTCAGGAGCGGTCTCGTCGTTGGGGCGAGGAGTCATAAAGTCTTTGGCGAGATCCTTCAGCATGGAGATGTCGCAAGGACGGCCATTGACCAACAACTTGTCACTCTTGTTTACCATTACATTCATCACGTTTCTTTCCTTGACCTTGGTATCCTCTTGTTCGGCCTGGACCGGAGGAGGCAGACGACGGGTAATACCATAGTCCACGTCCATAGAGGTCGTCATCAGGAAGAAACACAACAGCAAGAATGCTATGTCAGCCTGCGAACTCGAATTGATTTCTGGTGTTTTTCTTGCCATGATGAAATGCTTTACTTTTTAACTGCCTTGTAAATAACAGAGAACAGAATGGACACAAGGGCAACGCCCAATGTGATGTAGAAGAAGTTAAGGCCCATTTCAACCATTCCGTGTGTCTTGCCAGTGTAGACAGTCTCGCCAGCAGGATACGGTTTGGCAAAAGCGCCTTTCGACATAAAGTAAGCTACAACTGCAATAATAGCGAATGCAATGATGGCAATCAATAGCGTCTTACCGTTAACACCTTTGACGGCGGCGGTGAAGATGACTGAAATCAATGCAATGACGATACCAAGTATAATCAAGATGTAGCCCCAATTCAGGAATAAGTTGGTGCGGCTGGCATCCGTCAGGCCGAGGTAGAAATACACGCCCAAGCCAACGGTGATCAAAACCAACAGGCCAAATACCCATTTACCGATGTTTGAAAGCTTACCGTTCATGATTATTACTTATTATTTGTTGTTGTACTTAGCAAGGATGTCCATGAAGGAGATGGAAGCGTCTTCCATGTCGTTCACGATGTTTTCAATCTTTGAAGCGATGAAGTTGAAGAAAATCTGAAGGATGATAGCGGCGATCAGACCGAACACGGTGGTCAACAGAGCGACCTTCATACCGGAAGCAACGATCTGCGGGCTCATGTCACCAGCAGCGGCGATGTCGTCGAAGGCCTGAATCATACCGATAACGGTACCCATGAAACCGAACATAGGAGCCAAGCTGATGCAAAGGCCAACCCAGCTCAGGCCGCTTTCAAGCTTACCACCAGCAACGGAACCATAAGAAACGATAGACTTTTCAACCTCTTCGAGCGACTGGCCGTCCTGATAGCGGATGAGGCCTTGGGTGAAGATGCTGGCTACAGGACCGCGAGTGTCCTTGCAGAGCTGCTTGGCGCCTTCAACGTCGCCGTTCTTCATCTTGGCTTCAATACCAGCCAGAAGCTTCTTGGAGTTGGCGGTAGCGAGAGTCAAATAAATGATTCTCTCAATGGAGATGGCCATACCAATCAACAAGATGATCAACACGATACCCATGAAGGCCGGACCGCCATCGATGAATTGCTTCTTAATGGCTTCACGGAAAGTCTTGGGCTCAGCCGTGGTAGCAGCAGGAGTGATTTCTTCCACAGTCTCAACGGGAGCGACTTCGGGTTGTTGTTCAGGAGCTACGGTCTGTTCCGTCTGCTCGGTTTGCGCTTGCTCATCTTGAGCAACGGCGAGATTGCTGAAACCAAAAGTCATAAGGCCAGCAACCATGAGGAAAGCAATTAATTTTTTCATAGTTTAGCTTGAATGTTTTGATTATTACTGTTATGAATTACTTTGTTCTAATTAAACTATCTATCTTTCCGCGGAGAGAGCGGGATTCGAACCCGCGGTACCCTTTTGGAGTACACACACTTTCCAGGCGTGCTCCTTAAACCACTCGGACATCTCTCCAAATGCCTTCCAAACCCTCAAGCCTTATCTCAAATCGTTGCCAAAAGTACAACATTTTTTCATTAGGCAAACAAAAAACTTACTTTTTTTATTGTAACTATTTCCCAATTGCTTGACTTCTAGACCTAAAGCGTCATCTCACCACGAATGGAATTCTGCATTATTTCAAGGATTCTCGCCTTAGGAAGACCTTCTCCGATGAGATACATCAACTTGGCAACTGCCGCCTCTGTAGTCATGTCATGCCCACTGACGATACCGATTCGGGCCATGTCGAGACTGGTCTCGTAACGGCCCATCTCTACCGATCCAGCCTTGCACTGAGTAATGTTAAGAATGATAAGTCCGTTGTCGATGGCCTGCTTGAGCGCGTCGAGGAACCACGATGCTGTGGTGGCATTGCCCGATCCAAAAGTCTCAAGCACCAAAGCTTTCAGACCAGGGGTCTTCAGGACATGACAGACAAAATCCTCAGATATGCCTGGGAAGAGTTTCAATATGCCGATGTGACGATCCATACAGGTATGTACCTTCAGCTTTTTGAAATTAGGCTTCAAGATACGCTCCTTATTATATTTAATGTGTATGCCCACATCGGCAAGGTTGGGATAGTTCGACGAGATGAAGGCGTTGAAGTTCTCAGCGTTGAACTTGGTGGCACGGTTGCCGCGCAGCAGCTGGTTTTGGAAGAAAATGCTCACCTCTGGGACAATCGGGGTGTCGTCGTCCTTGGCGGCGGCAATCTCGACAGCAGCCAAGAAATTCTCACGGCCGTCGCTACGCACCATACCCATGGGCAGTTGCGATCCTGTAAGCACCACCGGCTTATTGAGATTCTCAAGCATGAAGCTCAAGGCCGAAGCGGTGTAGGCCATCGTGTCGGAACCGTGCAGCACCACAAAGCCGTCATAATGTTCATACTCCTCCCCTATTTTCGTCGCCAAAAGAATCCAAAAATCGGGCGACATGTTCGACGAGTCGATGAGCGGGTCGAAGCTATAGAAGTCAATCTGGTAGCCGAAGTTCTTCAGCACAGGCAGATGGGTGTAGATATTGTCGAAATCGAATGGCACCAAGGCACCCGTCTTGGGGTCCTGCATCATGCCGATGGTGCCGCCAGTATAAAGTACCAAAATGGAAATTTCTTCGTTGCTTTGCATAGTGTATGCGTGATTTTTGCGCCTGCAAAAGTAAGGCTTTTTTTCACTTGTTCCACAAATTTTTAACTCCCTTGAATCAAAGATTTCATTACCTTTGCATCATGAAAGTCATCGCCCGCATCCATACTGACTTCCCGACCAAGTTCGGCATTCCGCGACAAAGTGGCATCATTGCCTCGTTGCAAGGCTGCATCGTGTTTGAACCCGAATACCGCAACCCCGAGGCCGTGCGCGGCTTGGAGGCGTTTTCGCACATCTGGCTCCTTTGGGAGTTTTCGGAGGCTGTGCGCGACACATGGTCGCCCACGGTGCGTCCCCCCCGCTTGGGCGGTAACGTGCGCAAGGGCGTGTTCGCCACGCGTTCGCCCTTTCGCCCAAACCCCATAGGGCTGTCGTCGGTGCGCCTCGAAAAGGTGGACCTCGACCCAAAACTTGGTCCCGTACTCTACGTCTCTGGCGCCGACCTCATGGATGGCACGCCCATCTACGACATCAAGCCTTATATCGCCTACACCGACAGCCACCCCGATGCCGTCAGCGGCTTTGCCTCAACGCCCGCGGAATACCTCTTGGAGGTGGATTGCTCCGAGGAATTGCTTAAACAAATCCCTGAAAACCAAAGGGAAAGCCTTATCGAAGTTTTGGCCCACGACCCGAGGCCGCAATACCAAACCGACCCCGAGCGCATCTATGGCATGGCGTTCGGAGGGATGGAGGTGAAGTTTAAGGTGGAGGGGATACAGCTTACGGTGGTGGAGGTGAAATAGGACGCGGGACTGACTGACACAGGACGCGAGACGGTTTTATTGCTTATCCATTGGTTGTCCTTTGACGCCTGGCTTCAAGTAGGCTGGGCGGAACGAAATATCCATGTTTTTCAGCTGCACGGCATCGTCGGAAGGATTGTAAACGAAGATTTTGACCTGTTGTGCTGCTCGCATAACTGAGTCGACGGGCAAGTCGTAGGTGGCAAAGTCCCATTCGCCAATCTTCTGGATCTGCGGTTTCACGTCATAATAACCAACTGTGGCGTTGTCCTGTGCAACAAGCATTTGGACGGCAAGTCGTGCATCATGCAAAGTGTCGGCTTGTTGCATCATGAAGGCAATGTTCACGCGTTCCCAATCCGCACGAAGACTGTCGGCAGGCAAGGTCAACGCGGGACCGTATGGCGTAGCCGCATCAAGTTTGCGCACCGCGTCGCCGAAATAGTAATGTCCATTGTCACATTTCCAATCAACGCTTCGGTATTCATCGGGATAATAGGCTTTCAAGGCCTCGGCCACATTGCCAGCGATGATGCGGCGACCCTCTTCGTAGTAATGCTCAGTGGTCCAGTCCTGGTCGATGAAGTTAACATCACGCACCAAGTTGAGGTTGTCGACCACGGTGACACCCTCCAAATGACCGTAACGGTTTATCAAATAGTCGTGGTTCTGCTTCATCAGGTACATCAAGTCCTTACCCACATACTCATTAGCCTTGTCTACATTCTCCGGCATCAAGTTGAAGACCAAATGCCAACCTCTTTTACGGCTCAAGGCAACGATGTCGTCGAAGTCTTTCAAACGCGGGTTGTCGTCACGAATTTGAAAGCCATAACTCTTGATGTAATGGCATGCCAATTCCGTCCATTTGGGGTCATATTCGCCTTCGTAGTTATGAAGACCACGCCACGCCGTGGCCGAATCCCATTGATACACATTGTTCCATTCAAACTCGTACGGGAATACCAAAGGGTCTTCGCGCCAATGTTGTCGCGTCAGAGAATCCAATTCCTCTTCGCTCTTTATGGGATAAGCCTTCAAAGCAAGCAGAAAACGGTTCATCAGAGGTGGATAGTTCTCCATCAGCACCAACTGCTTGCGTAGCGGCGTCTCGAGATTGGAATAGATCCATCGGGCATCGAACGAACGGAGGTTCATCGTCACCACCACGGTCTCCACTGTCGACTTCTTGGAAAGGTTTTTCAGCAAGTAGTAATAGGTCTGCGCATGCGAGGCTTCTTTGGTCATGTCACCCGTCTTCACATTGGGGAAATAGTCCCCAAGATAGTCACTGATTTTCCTTTTGTCAGTTTCCTGCACACCACTAGTGATGTTCGATGACTCTCCCAAATAGACAATACGACAACTGTCTGCCTCCACCTGCCACACCAACTCGAGGATATCGGAATGCTCCGCCACATCTTTCTTGAAAAACCACTTCGTGTAAATCCAGTTGAGGACGAAAAGCAGCGCGGCAGCCATCAATATGCGTATCAGAAACTTCTTCATGGTCAGAACTGGAAATAGATGAAGGGGAAACTATTGACACTCGAACAGGCCACCGTCATGAAGATGAGCAGGCCATAAATGAGCCATCTCAAAACCAATGGTTTGTTCTCACACCAGGCATCGAAACGGCTGTTGAAAAGCAGCAGGTCGGAGAGGATGAAGAGACCCAAATAGAGCCACATCTCAGGTTTCACACCAAGGCTCTCTCCGCCGCCAAAGTTGGTCACTGCCGCCACAAACATATCTTTCATGTTGGCAAAGTCGGTAGCACGGAACATCACCCAGAACAGCGTAACCAGCACAAAGGTCTTCGCAATACGCAAGGCATTTAAACCGACACCCAACCACTTGGACTGCGTCTCTTTTTCAGGAAAATGGTTGCGCAAGGCCTTTTCGATGATATGCAACAAGCCATGGGCAAAGCCCCAAAAGAGGAAAGTCCACGCCGCGCCATGCCAGATGCCACTCAACACGAAGACAACCAAGATATTGAATGCCCAGCGCCCAAACTTGACACGGCTACCGCCAAGGGGGATGTAGACATAGTCGCGGAACCAGGTGGACAACGAGATGTGCCAACGGTGCCAAAACTCAGCGATGCTCTTGGCCAGATATGGTGTGCGGAAGTTGTCGCTGATGTCGAAACCCATGAGTTTGGCAGCGCCCAAGGCAATGGTGGAATAGCCAAAGAAGTCACAATAAATCTGGAAACTATAGAACGCCATGGCCAGCATAACGCTCCATGAGTTGTACGCCGAAGGCTCTGCATACACTTTGTCGACATAAGCACCCAAATGGTCGGCCACCACCATCTTAATGAAGAAGCCGTAAATAATCAGGCGCATGCCCTTCGAGATGTTCTCGTACTGGAACTCCTTCTTCTCGTGCAGCTGCCGCAAAAGGTTACCCGGTCTCTCGATGGGACCTGTCACCAGTTGTGGGAAAAACATCACATAGAGTGAATAGTAACCGAAGTGGCGCTCTGCCTTTTGGTGGCCGCGATACACCTCAATCACATAGCTCATGCTTTGGAAGGTGTGGAACGACAAGCCGATGGGCAGAATGATGTGGGTCACCCAATGCCGCTCGATGCCCAACTGGGTACAAAGCAGTGACAAATTTGCCGTTAGGAAATTCAGATATTTGAAAATCATCAGCACCATGAGCGTGCTCACGATGCTGATGACTAGGAAGGTCTTCTTCAGCTTGGTTCGGTCGGCATATTTCTCCATGAGTACACCTGCCGAAAAGTCAATCACGATGGTGACCAGGAGGATGAGGATGTACTTGGGCACAAACCACATATAGAACGTGCAGCTGGCCGCCAGCAACATCACCCATCGCAACTTTTGTGGCAGCACATAGAAAAGCAATACCACAATGGGCAGGAAGATAAGGAACTCTATGGAGTTGAAGACCATTAGGCCGTCGGATTATTTGATTTTCTTCACCGCTGTCTGCAAAATCTTGTCGCCCTGTCTCTTGTCGTAGACATAGACCATCAGGTAACACTCGTCGGCATTATAGTCGGCATTGATATCAGTGCTATAGCTGAAAAAGAAAGTATCGTCGGGATCCACATGATATTCTTCGAACGCCTCGCCGTATGCGCCATTGAGCGTGCCACGGAACACATTACGGAAATCATATTCTTTGTCAACACCGGCTGGAGTGGTTTGCCAGCCAGTGATATGATCCTCAACCAGACATGCCGTAATGTAGAATTCTCCGTCAAAGTCAACCAATGCGATAGCCTGTACATTGACCTGCAAGTGACGAGAGGCTTCTTCGAACTGCCGATCCACCACAATCTCAAATGTCTGTTCTTCTTCCAAAGCAGCAGTTACAGGAGCATCGATTTGCCCTTCATTGAAGGTGTTACCATCAGTCAGGGCCACATGGTCGACAGCAAACAATGGATTCGAATCATGGTTGTTGTACCACTCAGTACCTTCTTCTGTGAGAAAATTGGGGAAACTGCCAATCGGCTGGGCCAAATAGCCAGCATGAACACTCATGATAAAGATATGATCCTCATCCAATTGATGCTGCAAATTGTGGGCATATTCAGCAGCGGCAGGGCAGTTGACGCAGCGAGCGCCAGTGAAGTCCTTGATTAGCACCGTCTTGCCCGTGGGCTCTATTTCGCCACCTTCCACAATGACTGTCACGGTATAGACTGCTGTGGTACCATTCTGTGCCGTCACAGTGTAGTTCACAGGATTGGTAAAGTCTTGTGCCACTCCCGATGCAGGCTCAACCGTGGCACCTTCCGACACTTCAATGGTGGGAACCAGTTCGGTGACATCTGTTCCGGCAGGAAGCAGGAAGGAAATCCTACGGGCTATCTCGTCTATCGCCCCTTCCTCATCCAAAGCATCGAAGCGGAACGACAAAATGCTCTTTTCATTCTCGGCATCGTGCACGACTGCCTCCACCATATACTGCGCCGTAGTGCCATTCATGGCCGAGACGGTATAGTAAACAGGATTGGTAAAGTCCTGTGCCACTCCCGATTCAGGCTCAATGGTAGCATAGTTCGAGATGGTGATGGTTGGCGTCAGATGGCTTACGTCCGTGCCTGCAGGGAAATCAAGCACCACGATCTTTGAGTTTTCGTCAACCGTGCCAATGACATCATTCACCTCAAATTTCAAAATCGCTTTCTCATCGTCGGCACCTTGGATATAGGGTTCCTTTTCGACATCGCAGGCGTTCATGCCAAACATGACTGCCAGCACCATCAATCCTATTCTTATAATACCTTTCATTGTTCTGATTTTTAGGATTTAAACATCAATTAAAAACTCGTCGAGACGGTCAGCGACACACCGCTGGATGCGGGCACCGTGCGGCACACACCGCCCACGCAAACCACGCCTTCGCTCTGGCGACCTGCACTCAGCATGACGCGGGTGGCATCGTGGATATAGGTGACCGTGCCCGTGAAATAATGGTCGCGGTACTCCTCTACAGGGTTGCCATAGTTCCACTTGTCGGCGATGGAGAACGACCAATGAGGATTGACGGAGTATTCCAGCAAAGCCGCAGCCCAGTCACCGCGCTTCTGGTAGTCCTTCTTCTCGCTTTCCTCGTACTCATAGCCTTTGTGGACTGCGTTTTCCCACAGGCCTTGCAACTCGAGGCGCAAGCTCTGGCGTTTGTTAATCTTATAGGTTACATCCATGAAGCCAATGTTGGCCTTCACGACGGGTGCACCGGCATGACCTTCGATGGTCTCAATGTCGTAATACAAGTTGATATATTGCGCGGTGAGATGCCAGTCCTTGCTGATTTTCTTGTCGACCTCAAAGTTGATGTCGCGGAAGAAACGATGGTCGCTAACCGCAAAGAACTTAGAGGTATAACCCAAAGTACCCGCTTGACCTAAAGCCATCTGGTTGCCATAGCTGACGGAGTCGCGGACGATGTCGTTCACCTGGCTCATATTGAAGGCCAACTTGGTACCATATTTACCGCCGAGGGCCGTGCCCTTCGGGATGGTATAGTTGATTTGCAGCTGAGCGGCCATCTCGCCGTTGGGCTGGGTCGAATAAGTGTACATCGATGGCAGGCTATGGGTGTGGGTATAATTAATAGGTGGAATGAAGTTGATGTCCAGGTCATTCTGCTTTCCCGTGTACATCGACTTGAAGCTCATGTTGTCGGTGCGCTTCACCTGCAACACGGCGCCAAAGCCCTGCTGCGAGTAACTCAGCGATGACATCAAGGCGCGGCCTTCCTTGTAGATGAAGTTGTTGATGGCCGATGGATCATTGATCTTGTAGGCATACTCGGTGCTGAAGGCAAAATTGCCATAGCCCAAGTTGATGCGAGCTGCAGTGGCACTTACATTTTCGGGAATGTTGTAGAACGAACTGAGGTCGTTCTGCTTCTTGCTGACAAAGCTACCGCCGAGACTCATCTTGAACTCGGAGTCATTAAGCGAAGGAATGCTTTGGTTGAGGTCCCATTCGGCATCCACGCCCCGCACAATGCCACGATAGTCGTCGTTGCCCATGTCGCGTTCAAGATAAGGTGCCCAGAAGAAACGTTGGCGACCATAAACGCCTTTCAATGTGACGCCTTGGGTGGGACGCAACACCACGCGTGCACCGCGCAAAGCGTTGTCCATGCCCAGCGACCACTCCTCGTATGTGCGGAAAACGAGGCCGCTACCGAACTGGTCATAGATGTCGCCCACGGTCATGCCGATAAAGCCGTTGTCGTAGGTGGCGAAAAAGTTGGCCAAACCTACGCCATTCAGTTCACTGCGGAAGCCGTTCAACTCGGGCATGAAAGCCTCAAAGCGGATACCCGCAGAGAAGTTGCCATTGGTGTAGTTCACCTTGCCGAAGCCATTGATACCAAATTTCTTGCCGTTTAAGTCGTTAATACCGATGCCCTTGTCGAGCATATAGTATTGTGCGTCTGTCTGGAAGCTGCCGCTCACCTGACCGCCTTCAACAAATGACTGAGCACTCGCTCTGAAACTGAAACCCAGGGCGAGTGCAAGTAAAACTAGTATGTGTTTTCGCATAAATGTATGTTTTTGACATTGGAAACGAGACTACGGGACGCGGGACAAGAAATCATGTCTCGCGTCATGAAGTCTCGCGTCAATGAATCACTTTTTCTTCTTTGCGATTTTTAGAATCTCTTCATAAAGGTCGTCTTCGGCCCCTTCAAAATAGCCTGTATGTTGATACACAATCTTGCCGTTGCCGTCAATCAAGAAGGTGTGGGGCGGATTGCTCACATTCATGGCACGCTTCAAATCGCCATTAGGGTCGAGCAGCACTTCAAAGTCCCAGCCCTTACCATCAACAACTGGCTTCACCTTAGCGGTAGAGCGCGAGTCATCGATAGAAACAGAATAAATCTTCACACCTGTCTCGGCTTGCCAGTCTGCGTAGACGTCATTGAGGGCGTTGTGTTCCTTGATGCAAGGTCCGCACCAAGTGGCCCAGAACGTGATGACTATGGGCTTGCCACCATTGTTGAGCTTGGCAATGTTCACATCCTTGCCTTTCAAATTCTTCAAGGTGATGTTCGGCAGTTCCGATTTCGTTTGCGCATGAAGGCCCGTCACCATCAGAGCCATCAGCAAAAGTGTCATGAGTTTTTTCATTGATTCAAAAATTTAATATTCAAAGATTCAAAGATTTAATATTCAAAGATTCAACATTCCTCTTCAAGTTGGCAATACACTTCAAGTAATTTGCAATACTGTTCCGCCCTGATGACGACCTTTTTGATAAGGTTCGGTATCAAGACACATTCCCCTTGTTTTACAAAAACCGCGCCACTTTCCCAGTTTAAGGTGAATTTTCCCTCCAAAGCAATCAAAATCACAAACGAATCAAGATTGGAATAGTCTTTTTCCATCTCACCCTGCAACTGAAGCAGGTTGGTCACGAAATACTGACAATCCACAACGGGCACTGTCTTATTCATAACATTGGGCACCTCAGTCTTGTAGTTTTCGGGCATCGTTCCGTCAATGGCTTCCACCGACTGCGGAATGTGCAACTCGCGACGCATGCCGGCAACATCGATGCGGTCCCAATCATAAATGCGATAGGTAGTGTCACTCGTCTGTTGGATCTCTGCCACCATGATGCCAGGACCAAGTGCATGGACACGACCTGCAGGGATGAAGAACACATCATCTTTCTTCACCTGCTCATGGTTCAAAACTGATTGAAGCGTATTGTCTTTCAATACATTGACATAGTCCATACGCGTCATCTCGCGATTGAAGCCCATGACGAGTTCAGCATCCTGATCGGCCTGCATCACATACCACATTTCGGTCTTGCCATTGCCCAAGTCGCGTTTTTGGGCCAACTCATCGTCGGGATGCACCTGCACCGAGAGCCAATCGTTGGCGTCGATAATCTTCAGTAACAGAGGAAATTGCTCACCGTATTTGTCGAAAACACTCTCACCCACCAAGTCACCCATGAAAGTCTCCACCAGGTCGTTGATCTCATCGCCCTCGAAGTCGCCATTGGCGATTTCGCTCTGCTCATCCCAGATGCCTGAGAGTAGCCACACTTCGCCACAATTCGGCAACGGACCATAGTCAATGCCTAGCACTTCCTTGATTTTCCGTCCGCCCCAAATCTTATCCTTGAAGATGGGCTTGAATTTAAAAGGATAGAGTACCGTTTGCATTGCGCTTCTGAAATTTGGTGGCAAAGATAAGACTAAATCCGAAACACATTGCAATTTTCCGTAGTTTTGTGCCAAATTTCAAACCATGCAAGACCTCATCGACCTCCGACATATCCTTCACGCGCATCCCGAGCTTTCGGGACTGGAAGCGCTGACCAACAAAATCTTGAACGAATGGGTGAAACAGACCCTACCCGACCAAATCATAGAGAAAATCGGCGGCTACGGATTGGCTGCTATTTATAGAGGTGCAAAGCCCGGCAAGCGCATCCTCATCCGTGGCGACATTGACGCTTTACACATCCCCGAACCGAACGACATTCCCTACCGTTCACAAAACCAAGGCGTTTCGCACAAATGCGGCCACGACGGCCATGCCACCATCCTCTGCGGATTGGCGCAATGGCTCGGCGAACAACGTCCTGATCAAGGTGAGGTGGTACTGTTGTTCCAGCCCGCCGAGGAGACTGGACAAGGCGCGCAAGCCATCCTCAGCGACCCATTATTTGAGCAAATCAAGCCCGATGTGGCCTATGGATTACACAATTTGCCTAGCTTCGAGAAAGGTAAAATCATGGTGAAGGATGGCTGTTTTGCTGCAGCTTCCTTTGGCTTGAAACTCGTTTTCGACGGTCGCACCGCACACGCCTCACAACCCGAGACGGGGCATAGTCCATCAGAGTTGTTGGCCCAACTCATCCACTTTTTGGAGAAAAAACGTGAACAGCTGAAGGCCGTGAAACCTTTGACCACCTTTGTCATCACGCATGCCACGCTTGGCGAGGAGACCTTCGGTGTCGCCCCCGGCCATGCCGAGATATGGCTCACCCTGCGCAGCTTCAACGACCGCAACCTGGAACTGATGTCGACGGAAATCATCGAGTTTTGCCGTGCCAAGGCCAAAGACCACCTCTTCGACTTCAACTTCTCGATGCACGAGGCCTTTGCCGCCACTAACAGCGATGCCAGCTGTGTGAAAACGATAGAGCAAGCCGCATCCAACCTTGAGTTGAGCCTCGGCCATTTGGAAGAACCCTTCCGTTGGTCGGAGGATTTTGGAAGGTTTGGGAGCGTCTGCCCTATTGGTTTCTTCGGCTTAGGTTCAGGCATGGAGCAACCTGCCCTTCACGATCCGATGTTTGATTTCCCCGATGACATTTTGGGAATCGGGATGGGGATGTTTTGGGAGATTATTCGGTTGGAGTTGGAGGGATAAACCCACAAAAACAATTTAGTATACGATTTACTGAAATATTTTTGCAAGAATACCCTTGACTTTTACAAAAAAGTTTGTATTTTTGCAGTATGAATACTTTTAGTAAAGTTCATACTATTAATAAGAAGAAGATTTCTGAAATAGCAGAAGTGCTTTCAGGCGTATATCTGCTGGCCGCTCCCTACAGAGAGATCTACTATTTGCAAATAAAAGACCTGCTTTCCGAATCGCCCGAGAAAACAGCTTCAAAAGTCACTCTTTCTGCCAAAAACGAACGTTATTTGTTGGCAAAAGGCGACCTGTTGTTTGCCGGGAAAGGGACGACCTACCTTTGCAAAGTGTTTGACCTCGACATTCCAGCCATCGCCTCCACCACCTTATATATAATACGCCTTGCATCAAAAGACATCCTCCCCAATTACCTTTGCTGGTATTTGAATCAACCCAGCGTAATGGCGGTGATGAAAGCGCAACAAGTGGGCACCAGCACGCCGCTCATCCACAAACAAGTCGTTGAAGACTTTGAAGTCCCCGTTCCTGATATAGACACACAACGTCAGATTGTGGAATTGGCAAAGCTTCAAACCAGGGAAAAAGAGCTTTACCTGGCCATAGCCGAAAAACGGCAATTGATAACCAACCAACTCATAATGAATAAATTAAACAAATAAATATGGAAACCAAGAAAATCACCCAAGACGACATCAACCGCACGGTCTGGAAAGCTTGTGACACCTTTCGCGGCGTCATCGACCCCAGCCAATACAAGGATTATATCCTTACCATGCTGTTTTTGAAATACGTCAGCGACGTGTATAAATCGAAATTGAACGATTACCTTATTAAATATGAGGGGGAAGTGGAACGCGCCGAGCGCGCCATGCGTCACGAGCGTTTTGTGGTGCCCGAGAAGAGTTCATTCGACTTCCTCTATGAACACCGCAATGCCTCCAACATCGGTGAGTTGATTGACGAGGCGCTGGCCGACCTCGAAGACGCCAACCGCGAGAAGATGAGCAGCGAGGACGGCAGCAGCATCTTCCGCAACATCAGCTTCAACAGCGCCAATCTGGGCGAGCCGAAAGAGAAAAACGCCCGTCTGAAAAACCTGCTGCAAGATTTCAACGGCGTTGATTTGGATGAGTCGCACCTAGAGAACAATGACATCATCGGCGATGCATACATGTACCTCGTCTCCACCTTCGCTGGCGAAGCTGGCAAGAAAGCAGGCGACTTCTTCACCCCCGCCGAGGTTTCCACCTTGCTCGCCAAGCTGACCAAAAGCAAACCCGGTGCTCGCATCTGTGATGTCACCTGCGGCTCCGGCTCCTTGCTGATCAAGGCAGGAAAGGAAGTGGGCAACAACAACTTCTCGCTCTACGGACAGGAAGTGAACGGCAGCACTTGGGCCTTGGCCATGATGAACATGTTTTTGCATGGTTTCGACAATGCCGTCATCCGCTGGGGCGACACCTTGCGCAACCCCAAGCTGAAAATCAACGACAAGTTGATGAAATTCGACACGGTGGTGGCCAATCCGCCCTTCAGCCTCGACAAATGGGGAGCAGAAGAGGCCGCCAGCGACCCCTACAACCGTTTCTGGCGTGGCATCCCACCCAAGAGCAAGGGCGACTGGGCCTTCATCAGCCACATGCTGGAGGTGGCCGACGACCAAAATGGCAAAGTGGGCGTCATCATCCCTCACGGCGTGTTGTTCCGTGGAGGTAGCGAAGGCAAGATAAGGCAGTATATCTTGGAGAACGAACACACTTTGGAGGCCGTCATCGGTTTGCCCGCCAACCTTTTCTATGGCACGGGCATCCCTGCTGCCATTGCCATCTTCCGCAAGGGCCGTGGCTCAGAGAATGTGCTGTTCATCGATGCCAGCCGCGAGTACGAAAACGGCAAGAACCAAAACAAACTCCGCCCCGAGGACATCAAGCACATCGTGGGCATCTACCGCAAATTCGCCGATGGCGAGTTGCAGCCTGGCGTGGTGGAAGACAAATACGCCTACGTGGCTACCCCAGACGAGATCCGCGAGAACGACTTCAACCTCAACATCCCGCGCTACGTGGACACCTACGAGGAAGAAGCCGAAATTGACATCCCCACCGTGCAGAAAGAGATCGAGCAGTTGGAAACGGAACTGGCCGAGGTGCAAGGGAAAATGAAGGATTATTTGAAGGAATTAGGATATTAAACTCAAAAATCATTTATGGCAGACCTTCTAAACACCTTTTTCGTTAATTACACTTGGAACATAGCAATCATTCATATTATTGCTGCCATAGTGCTGTTTTTCATTGTCAACTGGATTGGCGCACATTCTGTTTCCATCGGATATATCCAACTTTCCATCATGGCAAAAGAAGACACAGCTCCTGCATTCAATTTCCTATTCAGAGCCCTCTCCCCCATTGTGTTTCTTGTGTTGTTTATTGTTGTTGTTCAGAGTATAGGGCATCATGAATTAGTTCAACATAGCTATTTAATTGTATTATATTATTGGCTTTTCCGCACCACAGTAGTTCTCATTATTGGGCGCAAAAGATTAACAAACTGGGGGCTTCACCTTGCATGTTGGATTGTCTCTTTATTTCTATCGGTGTGGATTTACTTACTAGTCGATAAAGTAGACAAACTACTGCCTGATCCTCGTTCCTTATTGGATCAAATGTGGATTCTCATAATCATGTTTATTTATAGCGCTTTTAATAAAATCGAACTCTCAACCAAAAGAAGCGTTAAAAGGGAAAAGAGATACATTGATTATCAATACAATAAGTTTAAAACCAAATATGGATCTCTAATTTCCGACAATTGCTCAAATGAATTCTATGAAGCCGTCACTTATTCCATCATGATCTATGAAAACTTCAATCGTCCCAAAGTGATACGTTGGATTGAATATTTTTGTTTCTGGATCACAAAACACCCCCACACTCTAGGGATTATGCAAGTGATGTCAGACAAACGCATCGACGACCAAGACTCGATTACAAAAGCCATTGTTATTATTAAGGAAGCCACATTGAAATATAAAGACGAGGAACAAACTAAAGAGGAAGCAACAAAATCGAAATACTATTCACCTCTTTATTCCACCGTTTATCATATTGCTGGTATTTATAATTCTGATAATGAAGAATATAAATTTGAGATTGGTGAAATTTTTTCCGATCTTGAACACAGATATAAAAATATAGAGATAGATTATAATAAGATTAAACAATGACCAACCCACACACACATATCCCCTCCGACTACAAGCCTTCGCCTCTCGGCATCATTCCCGAAGACTGGGAGCACCCTGAAATGAAGGATTTCAACCAACTGTCACAGTTGATTCAGAAAATCCATGGGGCGACACAAACCGAAACGGTGAAAGCCATAAACCGTATGCTAACCTTGCGCAATTGGCTTATCGGCTATTACATTGTGGAGTACGAGCAAAAGGGCAACGACCGCGCAAAATATGGCGACAAGTTGCTGAACGCATTGGAAAAGTCATTGAACACAAAAGGGCTGACGGCAACACTATTCTATCATGCCAGAGAATTCTATACCGATTACCCTCAAATTAAGGACTACATTTTGAGCACAATTTCACCGACAGTGTCGGTGGAATCTACACGTCGAATTTCACCGACAGCGTCGGACAAATTGACCACCCCTGCAGAAAAACTCATTTCCCAGCTGTCATTTTCGCACATTGTGGAGATCCTTGCCGTAAAAGACCCGTTAGCCCGCTATTTCTACGAGACGGAATGCATGCGCTGCAATTGGAGCGTAAGGGAACTGCGGAGGCAGATCGCCACCAACCTCTTTGTGCGTGCAGGCGTCAGCAAGAAACCAGAGGAACTATTGAAACCGCTCAAACGCTCCGAAAGACAAATACAGGACGAAATCAAACAGCCATTCTTTTTTGAGTTTTTGGGCCTAAAAGCGCAAGATGTCGTTGAAGAAAAAGACTTGGAGCAAGCACTTATCGACCATTTGCAGGAGTTTATCATGGAGTTGGGCAAGGGGTTCTGCTTTGAGGCAAGGCAAAAGCGCATCATTATCGACGATGAGTATTATTTTGCCGACTTGGTGTTCTACCACAGGATTTTGCATTGCAATGTGATTATTGAGTTGAAGAACGATGAGTTCCAACACGAATACCTTGGGCAACTCAACGCCTACGTGTCCTATTACCGCGAAAACGAGATGAACGACGGCGACAATCCGCCCGTGGGCATCCTGCTTTGCACCAAGAGCGGCAAGAAAATGGTGGAATACGCGTTGGCGGGCATGGACAACCATCTGTTTGTCTCCACCTACAAACTGCAATTGCCCGATGAAAGCACATTGGAAGAATTCTTAATCAGACAAACAAAAGATTATGAATAACAACAACCAACATATCCCCGCCGGCTACAAGCCCTCGCCCCTCGGCCCCATTCCCGAAGATTGGGAAGTGAAGAGGCTGGGGGACGTGTGCACATTTCATAATGGCAGGGCATACAATCAAAAAGAGTTATTGAGCCAAGGGAAATACAGAGTATTAAGAGTTGGTAATTTCTTCACCAACAATTCTTGGTATTATTCTGATTTGGAATTAGAAGAGGATAAATATGCAAACGATGGAGACTTATTATATGCTTGGTCCGCATCATTCGGGCCAAGATTTTGGAACGGGGAGAAAATTATTTATCATTATCACATTTGGAAAATAGACTCATTCATAAATGTGTACAATTCATACTTATTCTCATTCCTGTTTTTCGATGCATCAAAACTAACAAACACTCTTCAAGGTGGCACAATGGTTCATGTTACAAAGGAGAATATGGAAAAAAGGTATATTCCCCTCCCCCCTCTCTCCGAGCAGCAACGCATTGTTTCCGTCCTTTCCCTTTGGGACACCGCCATAGAGAAGCAGACAGCCCTGATAGAGCAACTCACCCTGCGCAAGCGCGGCCTTATGCAGCAACTGCTCACGGGGAAGAAACGACTGAAAGGATTTGAGGGAGAATGGAAAAGAATAAAACTAGGTGACATTGCTGAAAGAATCACCAGAAAAAACGAAGAAGACAATCAAAATGTGGTCACCATATCGGCGCAAAGAGGTTTTGTTGTTCAGACGGACTTTTTCAATAAAAGTGTAGCCAGCGAAATTCTCGATAACTATTATTTAGTACACAAAGACGAGTTTTGTTACAACAAGAGCTATTCAAACGGTTATCCAATGGGCGCAATTAAACGACTAAAAACCTTTGACAAAGCCGTTGTAACAACTTTGTACATTTGCTTCAAACTCAAAGAAAAGCCACAGACCAATATTGATTTCTTCGAACAATACTGTGAATCTGGTTTACTAAACAAGGAGTTAGTTAAAGTCGCCAACGAAGGCGGTCGTGCTCACGGTTTACTCAATGTAACACCAGACGATTTTTTCAACATGCACATGGGTGTTCCTTCATTTGAGGAGCAAA
This sequence comes from uncultured Bacteroidia bacterium, assembly GCA_902794155.1. GTDB lineage: Bacteria > Bacteroidota > Bacteroidia > Bacteroidales > F082 > Limimorpha. Next base: position 7,418 of record CADBGN010000016.1, on the reverse strand, counting down.
CTGCAATTGCATCAGTATTAGTCAACGCCGACAAAGAAATCGAGATACAAAAACAAAAACTGGCAGCCATGCAGGAGCAGAAGAAGGGGCTGATGCAGGTGCTTCTGACGGGAAAGAAAAGAATCAAATAACAAAACCAATATTATGGAATCAAACATTACAAAGTACCAAAAGGATTTAGAATCATTAATAGACCATGGTCAATTATTATTGTACGGGCTTTATAATGAATTGTCAGATGAATTAAAAATTGACAAACAGTTAAAAGACAAGATTAAAAAATTGTCTTTCAGGCAAGACTACAATTCTTGGTACAACGAAGCTTTGGCAGTCATCAAACAATTATTACCAGATCGCTTAAACGATTTTATTTCATATTATAAACTAGAAAAAAGAAAAGAAATAACGGTAGGAACCTATACTATTTCAGACTACCTTATAGGTATTGAACTAACAAGAGCTGGACAAACAATTGTCAGTAAAACTACCGTTATTTCAAAATTTACCCAACAAAAAAGCATTGTTGATTCTTTGGCGAATAGGTTCAAAAGCTCTCTATTTGACATAAAGCAGCTTGTTCAAGCCGACATGTTTGATTCCGAAGTAGACGCTGCCAAAGAACTAAACAAAAAGGGGTTCCAGAGAGCCGCTGGTGCTATTTGTGGAGTGGTTATTGAAAAACATTTACACGGAGTTTGTGAAACAAGAGGAGTTGCCATTACAAAGAAAAATCCTGCCATCAACGACTACAATGAGTTATTGAAAAACAATGATGTCATTGACATTCCTACGTGGAGACTTATTCAAAGGCTCGCTGACCTTCGCAACCTATGCGACCACAAGAAAACCGAAGAACCGACCAAAGACAATATTACTGATTTAATTGACGGTACGGACAAAATCATCAAAACCGTATTCTAAATGTAGACACCCAGCATCAATTATTTACAAAAAGTATAAATACACCATCACCATGATAACGAAACCCGAACCACAATATCTCGACATCGAATTTAAATACACTTTCAGCTCTCCTCTTGGGCCTTTGGAAGGCGAACGGTATATCCAAGACATTGCTGTCGAAATAATCAAAACCGATGAATACGGAAGCAACCCTGTTATCATCGGAAAAGGCAACGTAAAGATTTTACTATTAGCACAAGCCATAAATGACCATTACGACATCTTTGAGATCTTCGACACCGAATCATATACCATGCGCATCGGTAATATGATCTATGATTTCGACAATTATGAAATCAAAGAAGATTTACAAAGAAAGTTGTTTGGAGACGACATTATGATCAATCCAAATATCTGCATTTTCGAAAGAATGATGATTCTTCCAGAATACAGAGGATTGGGAATTGGTGCCAAATTTGTCAAAGACAGATTTCATTATTTCAATACGGCTTGCGGTCTCATCGTCATGCAGCCATTCCCCCTCCAGCTCGAGCCATCAAACGCTTTGGGAAGGGACAATGAGTTTGAAAGCAAAATGGGGTATGAAAAGATGGAACATGATTCGAGAAAGGCCATGAAAAGCCTAAAAGACTATTACAAAAGAATCGGATATATCACAGTTAGAGGATATAAAGACCTCATGTTTCTTATCCCTGATTTCAAAAACGACAAACTTGATACTATCGATTTAGAAGAATCGTTAATTAACCCCAAAACATAGACATCATGACCCTCCCCGTAAACATAGAATCGCTAATTGACGGCCGCATTGACTTAAAACTAACTTAGTCACTCAACTTAGTCAGTGTGACAAAGAAAAAGTGACTAAGTCAACACTCAAACTACTGAAAACAAATGCATTATACAACAACAACTTAGTCAGTCACAATGATCACAAAAAGTGACTAAGTAGATATCACAATAAAAACACTATGAGCCTGACCTCATTCAGAAAAAAAACTAAATCTATTAAATATGTCCTTCATAGAACCTACACCATACTACCTGTTTCTTGACGAATGCGGAGACCAAAACTTGTCGAATTTCGACCCGTCTTTTCCTGTTTTCACCTTGTGCGGAGTCATCATGTCCCAAGCCCAATTAGATTGGATTTCAAATGAAATCAATGCCTTGAAAAAAGAATATTGGGGCGACAAGAAAATCATACTGCATTCAAGAGACATACGCAAATGCCAAAATGGATTTGAGATACTGTTCGACTTAGAAGTCAAGCAAAGCTTCTACAATAGGGTCAACAGCATTTTGAAAGAAAAAATGTATGTCATCGTATGCTGCTCCATACTGAAAGAGCCTTATATCCGCCAATACGGACGCCTTAATGACGTGTATGGTCTGTCTCTATCTTACATCATGGAAAGAACTGTGTTCTACTTGGATAGTTTGATGAAAGAAAACATCCATCTCACAACAACTGTTGAGTGCAGAGGAAAGAAAGAGGATAGGTCATTGTTGGATTACTATAATAAAGTCTGTGACCGAGGGACCTACTGGGTAACATCAGAGAGGATCAAAAACTACTTCAAGGAATTTGAATTGAAAAAGAAATCTGACGACCTCATAGGATTACAAGTAGCAGATCTGGTTGCATATCCTATTACAAGATATGTGTTAGACGAACGTGCCGTCAACTTAGCCTATGACATCATCAAGGACAATATTTATCAAAAAGAAGGAAAACTATATGGCATGAAAGTGTTCCCAAACAAATAAAAAAAGAGTCGCCGCGATGACAACCCTTTCCCGACCGGGGACACCCCAATCCAAGAATCTTTCGATTCCGCTGCAAAGATACAAACAAAAAAACATAACACGCAAGAATTCTCATCACTTTTTTAAATAGAAATCCTATAACACTTTGATTATGAGCCTCATCTCCTTCAAAGAAAACGATATCAGCCAAATCCCGGCATTGGAACTGCTGCAAAAGCTGGGCTACCAATACCTCTCGCCAGAAGAGGCGCTGGAACTGCGCGGCGGAAAGACCTCCAACGTGCTGCTGGAAGAGGTGCTGCGACGTCAGTTGCGGGCATTGAACTCCATCCGCATCGGTAGCCACAGTGAGGCGCGCTTCTCGGAGCAGAACATCGAGAATGGCATCATCGCCATGCGCAACGTGCCCATGGAAGGCGGCTACCTCAGCGGCAACGAGGCCGTGTATAACATGCTCACCCTCGGCAAGGCCTTCGAGCAAAGCATCGACGGCGACAAGAAGAGCTACACCATGCGCTACATCGACTGGCAACACTCAGAGAACAATGTCTTTCACGTCACTGAGGAGTTCGCCGTCAACCGCACCGGCTCCACCGACACCTACCGCCCCGACATCGTGCTCTTCGTGAATGGCATCCCGCTGGTCATCATTGAATGTAAGCGTCCCGACATCAAAGGCGCCGAAGAACAAGCTATCTCACAGCACCTGCGCAACCAAAAAGATGACGGCATCCGTAGTCTTTATGTCTATAGTGCCCTGCTTTTGTCCATCGGCAACAGTTTCGGCAGCTATGCCACCACGGGATCGGCCGCCCAGTTCTGGAGCAAATGGCATGAGATGTTCATCAATAAAGAGGCAGAGATGGCGTATCACAAGCGGTTGCTGGAACTGGTCAACGAGGGTCACGAGGAAATGCGCACCCCCACCCTGCAAGACGAATACCTCTACAACCTCTGTCGCCCCGAGCGCCTACTGGAACTCATCTTTCACTTCACCATCTTCGATGCTGGTGTCAAGAAGTTGGCTCGCTATCAGCAGTTTTTCACCGTGAAAGAAACCGTCGAACGCGTGAAGAACATCGAAGCCGGGCACAGAAACGGGGGTGTGGTATGGCATACGCAAGGCAGCGGCAAATCGCTGACCATGGTGATGCTGGCCCAGAAAATCGCACAAGAACCCAGCATCCACAACCCACGCATCGTGTTGGTCACCGACCGAACCGACTTGGACGACCAAATCACCAAGACCTTCCGCAAATGCGGCAAACAGGTGGAGAACGCCACCACAGGCAGGAAACTGGTAGAACTGCTGGAGAGCGACACCGATGCCGTCATCACCACCGTCATCAACAAGTTTGCCACGGCCATCAAAAAGATCAAGCAACCCCTCACCGACCCCAACATCTTCATCCTGATCGACGAGGCACACCGCAGCCAATACAAGGAACTGGCCATCCAGATGAACCGCGTGTTGCCCAACGCTTGCAAGATTGCCTTCACCGGAACGCCTTTGATGAAGAAAGACAAGAACACCGCCTTGACCTTTGGCGGCATCATCAAACCCGTCTATACCGTCAAACAAGCCGTTGACGACAAGGCCGTGGTGCCGTTGCTCTACGAAGGCCGTCTCTCGCCCCAAACGGTGAGCGAAGGCCCCATCGACAATTTCTTCAGCCAAGCCTGCGAAGACCTCACCTACGAACAGTCCACCGACTTGAAGAAGAAATTCTCCCGTACCGACATCCTTAACCAAACCGAGCAACGCATCTTCTCCATCGCCTCCGACATTTCCGACCATTTCTCGAAAAACTGGCAAGGCACAGGCTTCAAAGCCATGCTGGTGACACCTATCAAACGCGTGGCCATCCTATACAAAAAGTATTTGGACGAAATCGGGAAAGTATCGTCGGAAGTGCTCATTACCGCACCAGATGACCGCGAAGGCGAAGAGATTGCCTACGGAGGTTCGCCACAAGAAGTAAAAGCGTTCTGGAAACAAATGATGGACGAGCACGGAACTCCTGCCAAATACCAAGAAAACCTCATTTCACGGTTCAAAAACCAAGAGTTGCCCGAGATCATGATTGTGGTAGACAAGTTGCTCACTGGCTTCGACGAACCCAAAGTGGCCATCATGTACCTCGACCGCAACCTCAAAGGACACACCTTACTGCAAGCTGTTGCACGTGTAAACCGCACATGCGAAGGAAAAGACTACGGCTACATCATTGACTATTACGGCGTGTTGAGGGAGCTGGACGATGCCTTGAGCATCTATTCCGAGTATGACGAGGACGACCGAGAGGTGTTCCGCGACACCTTGGTGCCCGTGATTGACAAAATCGACGAGCTGCCCCAGCGATACAATGACTTGTGGGACATGTTCAAGACCATTCCCAACAAGCGTGACCTAGAAGCTTACGCCCAATCGCTACGTTTGGAAGACCGACGTCACGAGTTCTACGACCGCCTTTCGGCCTATTCCTCCGTCTTGCAGTTGGCTTTGTCCACCATGGAATTCCACGAACTCACCGACGAGAATACCATCCGCCGCTACAAAGACGACCTCAGCATGTTCGCCAAACTGCGCACTGCCGTGCAGCTCCGCTATTCCGACACCATCGATTACAAGAAATACGAAGCCCGCATCGAGAAACTCATCAACCACCATGTGGAGAGCGACGCCGTAAGGGTCATCACTAACCTCGTCAACATCTTCGACAAAGAGAACTTCCAAAAGGAAGTAGATAGCGTGGTGGGCACTGCCGCCAAAGCCGACACCATCGCCACACGCACTTCCAAGTACATCCGCGAGAACATGGATTCCGACCCAGCGTTTTACAAGAAATTCTCCCAACTCATCAAGGAAGCCATCGAACTCTACGAACAAGGGCGTTTGACCGACAATGAGTATTTGGAGAAAATGATGCAATACAAAGAAGACGTGCTCAACCATACGGATAGCGAACTCCCCACTGAACTTGAGCACAACAACGCGGCAAAGGCCTATTTTGGTATTGCTTTGGAGAACTACAAGCGACTCTTCCCCGACATGCCCGTCCGAGATATGGCTTTGGAAACCACTCGTGCCTTCGATGAAATCATTCGCAAGACAGTCATTGTCGATGGTTCCATCCTGGTGGACTGGCAATCGAAAAGCGACATCATCGGCCGTTTGAAAATAGAACTGGAAGACGAGCTCATCGACAACATCAAACGCAAATACGGCTTGAATTTCGCATTCAGCGATATGGACATCATCATTGACGGCTGCGTCGACGTGGCAAAAATCTGGATCCGATGACAAAAGACAGCATCCAATACGGTGCCACCCTTATCGAATATGACATCGAATTTGTCGACCGAAAAACACTTGGCATCAAAGTGCTTCCCAATGGCATCGTTTCCTTGAAAGCACCTATCAATGCAACGCTTGATGACATCCGCAACAAAGTGCATCACAGAGCCGCTTGGATCCTTCGTCAGAAGCGCTATTTTGAATCTTTTGGCACACCGACTACCGAAAGACAATACATCAGTGGCGAGTCGCATCTCTATCTGGGACGGCAATATATGTTGAAAATCAAGGAAGGGAGGAGCAATGTGGTGCATTACCAAAACAACATCCTAGAGGTTGTATGCCAAAACAAAAAAGAAGCTGCTAAAGTGTTACAACTTTGGTATCTTGAACGGGCACAGATCAAGTTTCCGGAATATGCCAAGCCCATCATAGAGCAATTTGCCGCATACGGAGTGCAGCCGAAAAGTGTAGGCATAAGAAAGATGGAAAAGCGATGGGGGTATTGCACTACTGACGGCAACATCTACTTGAATCCCAGACTCATCTGCGCACCCAGGTGCTGCATCGAATATGTCATCACCCATGAGTTGTGCCATCTGGTGCATCATAACCATAACAAAGAATTCTATGCCTTACTCAGCAAGGAGATGCCGCATTGGGAAAAATGGAAAAACAAATTGGAGCGAATGATGATTTAAAGCCTCATACTAACCTTAGAATCTCCCCAATAATCGCCCTCGAATAAGCTTCCCTGGACTCATACTTCTCCGGAACCTCACCACTTTCGATAATCTTTGCCTCTTCCGCAAATTCCTTAATATCCGGATTATACAGGCAGCAGAACGCACGAAGACTGTGGAAGGTTTTCGCGCCTTCCTCCACAATTTCGCCGTTGTTTTCCCACTTATCCTTCCAGCCGTTCTCCGTGGCATTGTCCAGGAATTCAGCTACGCTTTTCCCATTAATTTGCTTTCTCGGATTAACGATGATTGGATTCTCCAGATTCGTATTCAACGGATCATTTGTTTTATATCCGGCTTCGAAAAAGAAATCTACCGCTGATTTTTGAATATCCCCTTCCGGCTTCATTTTCGGAAGGGCCTGATACATTCCCGAAATCAGCATCTCTCTGTTGGCTTCAAGATCCGTTTCCGCGTACTTATCAGCTATAAGATACGTATACATATTCTTTAATTGATTATTGAATTCTTCCTGTTCTTCTTCAAGGTTCGTCGACATACCCGCAAGATTTACTATTGCACGTAATACATCGTCTTTTCTTGCATCCGTCCAACCTATTTCTTCCAGCTTTTTAAGGTAATCCTCGGCTTTCATCCCCTCAATAATCTGGTTGGGGTTAATCTTTACATTTGCACCGTTATTGTTTATATCGTATCCGTCCATCTGCTCTTCCTCAGCGGTG
>CADBGN010000015.1 GCA_902794155.1 uncultured Bacteroidia bacterium | reverse complement strand
GTGAAGGGTGCTAACATCGCTGGCTTCATGCGTGTTGCCCACGCCATGATGGCTCAAGGTATCATCTAATTCCAGAGCTAAAAGGTTTTTGCAAGGCGGTCAATTTGGCCGCCTTGCTTTTTTAGAAAATGTATTGTAGAGACGCAATGCATTGCGTCTCTACCAATTCAATTATGAAACAAACCACACAATGTTACCTTGAGCGCGGCGGCCAGTACCTCATGCTGCACCGCACCAAGAAGGAAAACGACGAAAACCACGACAAATGGATTGGCGTGGGCGGCAAGTTCGAGGAAGGGGAGAGCCCCGAGGACTGCATGAGGCGCGAAGTCTTTGAAGAAACGGGCTTTAACGTTACTTCGTGGCGCTATTGCGGTATTGTTACCTTTGTGCACAACATCTGGCCAGCCGAGCAGATGCACATCTTTGTCTGCATGGAATGGAATGGCGAACAGATTGATTGCAACGAAGGCGACCTTGAATGGATTGACAAACAGCGACTTTTGGAGTTGCCTTCATGGGAAGGCGATAAGATTTTCCTCCGCCTTATCGATGAGCATAGACCGTTCTTCTCTTTGAAGCTGACCTACGAAAATGACACACTGAAAGAAGCTGTATTGGACGGAAAAGCTCTGTAAATGAACTTTTTCTTGCATAATTGGTACGTTTTTTGCAGTTTTGCATACTGGTGACTTCACAAAACAAGGAAAAATGACTGCGAAAAACCGGGTTTTACGACTTTTCAAGGCTTTGGCATTATGTTTGTTATTTGTGCCCACTTCAGTATTGGCGCAGAATAACTTGTTACCTACAGGCGTTTCCAATTTCAATATAGGAGTTGTCGGTAACGGGGACGAAAGCAACAATTTGTCAAATGTTGGTGTCACCACAAATTATACATACAAAACAGGCGAAAACAGCTTGCAATCTAACGAGACAGGCCCACGATGCTATGCAGTAGGAGATAATGCGAGATGGTATAACCATCAGACTAATATTGTTGGTATTGAGCAGGGCTATTTTGCCATGGGTGACCATACCACAGGAGGAGGTAATTATATGGTTGTCAATGGCGCCCCAACAAGTAATGTAAAAGTGTGGGAGTATACAGTAGATGTTGTACCAGGCGTTAGGTATGAATTTAAGGCATGGACCACTTGCCTCTTTATTAGAATTGCGACTTTGCCACCACTTTCTAGCTGCCCAAGACTGCAACTGAAGATTAATGATACTCCTGTCGGTGATGAATTTACGGTCCCATGGGTTAATGGTGGCGAATGGACGTTATGGTCTAGAGAGTGGACGGCAGGAAATAACACCACTAGTGCTAAAATCACCATCATTGATAATTGTACAGATAGGGATGGCAATGACTTTGGCCTTGATGATATTGTATTCAAGATGGTCGACGGGTATTCTTTGACGGCGATTGATGATACGGTTACTTATTGTGGGGAGATTACACCCATTGAGTTGATACAGAACGTGCATTATACGATGGATTATCCTTCGGGCGGCAATTCGGCTCCTCCCATGCAAGTGAGAATTCGAAAAAACAATAATGACCCTTGGGCAACCAGTATTACCACATTCCATGGCACGGCATATGTCGGAAATGATAATAAAATCTACTATACTCCTAATTCTGGCTTTCATGGCACGGATTATGTCAGATTTCAGGTTTCCAGATTCGGATTGGCCGATGCTGGCTTAATTACCATTCGTGTGTACGATTTGCCCTCGAATTGTACTCCTCAAGGGATGCCTGCCGATGGTAAAATGTGTCTAGATGCCGTTTCTTCGTTTGCCCCAACTGCTAGTTGGACAAATAATGGAAGTATCATTTCTTCGGCAGATTGGGAGTTTAAAAAGGATGGCGTAACTGATTGGGAACCAGGGAATGATTTCCAATCATACGTTCAAAACCAAGGTGGAACGGGTGAATATAGCATTCGGTTTTATGCTATTAATGAGTGTGGCTCTGCCACTTCAAATGAATTTCAGATTGTTGTAATTGACAAACCTTCTGTGGAATCCCTCGGTGAAGTTTCAGTATGTGCTCCCGCTACCTTCTCTTCCAATACCCCGAGTGTTGATTATCATGGTTCCGACCCCGTAGCTTCTCCTTGTTGGCAGATTCAAATCAATGGGCAATGGGAAAATGTCCCTAATACGATTGAATATGAACACAATGGATGCAATATCCGTTATTATGCAGAAAATGGCTGTGGGCCTGGTTATAGCGATACAGTGCAGCTTATTGCAAATGCAGCACCGATTGTTGGCCCCATCGTTGCTCCAATGGGTATTTGTGAAAACGACACGCTTGTCCTTGATACACCTCAAATTATTTGGCGGCATAACGACCAAAGCTCTTGCTCAGGTGGTTGGGAGATCCAGATAAATGGCGTTTGGACCCCTTTGGTCAATCAAAACATCCCGTTTGAATATGATGGATGCCTCATTAGATATAAGGCTGTCAATGGCTGTGACACCACCTATTCGACGAATAATGCTCAAATTACGGTTTATTCAACAGCGCCTGTAAATGAAGGTGAAGTTACGGCATGTGATCCCATTTATTACCATGGCCATTATTGTGATACTACTGGGCTGTATATTGTGAATGACACTACGCCTAATGGCTGTGCTATTCAGGTGTTATGGCATTTCACTTTGGGCGAGGCATATATTGCGCCTGTTCAATTTGTGGATACTTGTGATTACTATTATTGGCCCAAAACTCAACATACTTATTACGAAAGCAACGTTTATGATACCATAATCTACAGTGACGATCCACAAGTTTGTGACAGTACTTTCACCCTTGACCTGACCATCCACCATGCTCCTTCCATTCAGGGTGAAATCCAAATGAACGATATTTGCGTCGGCGATTTGTTGACAGTTGTTGAGCCGGAGTTTGATGAAGGCAGGAGTCAATGGGAATTTGCCTCTTCGCCTAATGGGCCTTTCCAAGCTTTCGATCCGGAGACATACCAATTGGAATATGGCAATCATTATATTAGGTTCGTTGTCATCAATGAATGTGATTCAACATTCAGCAATATGGTTACAATGCATGTCAACGACAGCCCAGTCATTACAGGTATGCTTGAGCCTTTGCAGGTATGCGAAGGCAATGCACTTGATTTGCCAGAGGTGTCTGTGGATTGGCGCAATGCGAGCCAAAACGGTGATTCAAGATGGCAGATGGCAGAGTACCTGGAAGGACCATACGCTCAGTTTGATTCGATTATGCCAATGCAGACAGAATTCAATGGGCATTGGGTCCGTTATATGGCACATAACGAGTGTGACACGGTGTATTTGGGGCCCGTTCAAGTTACTGTTATTGACGACCATGATGTTACGGTTGAACATGAGCCGGAATGTGATTCGGTTTTGTTCTCCGGCGTATATTATGTGATTGATACGATTATTGATGAGTTTGTTGAAGAACCTTGCCCATATACAATACACCATGAAATCATAGTCAATCATAGTGATTACAAAGAGATAGAAAGAACCACATGCCAGGAGTTCTTTGATTGGCATGGCCACCATTTTGAACATTCGGATGAAACACAATATGCAACATTTGATACAGTCAACAGATATGGTTGTGACAGTACCGTTGTCCTGAAGTTGGATTTCGGTCCATACGAAAAGATCAACTTGGATGATGTGATTGCGTGTGATTCGTATGTTTGGGACATGAAACCAGAGGTGGTCTATTATGAGAGCCAGCGCGACTCGGTGTTCGTACCCGCGTCAAGCCCTGATGATTGTCCTACGTGGTTTTGTCTTAATATGACCATTGGTACGTCGTATAATGAAGTGGAAGGTGATGCAATGATTGAGTGCTATGGCTTTGAGTGGCATGGTGTTCCTTATTACGAAGATGGTGTCGTATACGATTCTCTGCTGACAAAAATTACCCATTGCGACAGTATTGTTTTCCATCAACTCACGATTGTCCAGCCGATGGATACCGTTGTGGATATGGTCAGCTGCGAGCCTTATTTATGGCACACCCATCTGTTTTCTGAAGACGAGACATTTACAGATACGCTCCAATCTGTGGTGACGGGTTGCGACAGCATTGTTACTATCAACTTCCGCCTTGATGACATTGTCAAGGTGATTGATACCGTTGCTTGTGAGCCTTTCGAATGGTATGGATATGTTTGTGATTCTTCCCACACGGATATGACCATTCAACATGTATTCCAATCGTCTATGGGTTGCGATAGCACGGTCGTCAAGCATGTGCGTTTGGAACAGGCTGCAGTTCAAGAAAAGCCCAGACATGCTTGTACTCCTTATCTATGTTCAATCAATGGCGTTTTGTATGAAGAGCCAGGAGTTTTCTACATAGATTCTGCTGTAGTTTCCAGTCAGTATGGCTGCGATAGTATTGTGTATACAATCCGTCTTGAGGTCAAGGATTCAGAACAAATTGGTTTGATTAATGGCTCTTCAAACGTGTTTGTAGCATCCAGCCTTATTAGTGGCATTTATCGTTATGAAATCGATCCTGACGAAGTGATAGGGGACATCACTTGGAGCCTGTCGAACCCAGATTGGCATATCGTGGAAGCAGAGCGGAACTATTGTTTGGTTTTCGTCACCACTCCAGGCTTGGTCACGCTATCGGCCAGATTCATGACAGCCGAGTGTGATGTCATTGAGCGTAGCTTTGAGATCAATGCTGGTTTCTATGGTTTGGGCGACGAAGAAGCTATAACTGCTAATGTTTATCCCAATCCTACAGATGGCATGGTGACTATTGAGGCTGAGGGAATTGAGCATATCCGCCTTACGGATATGATGGGTCAGGTGCTGAAGATATGGGAAGGCAATGGTTTGAACAGCGCTGTTTTAAATCTCAATGGCTATAAGCCATCGGTATATTTGGTTGAGATTAAAACGGTTTATGGGGTTGTGAATAGACGGTTGGTTTTGTGCAGGTGAGTCTTTTTTTATCAAAATTAGGAAGACAAAGAAAAAAGTCTTATTTTTGCGCCAAAGTGAGATAACTATGAGAGGAAGGTATTTGTTTGTTCTCATCTTGGTTTTTTATGCTCTGTGCTCTTTTGCCCAACCAGTTACTATTACGCCGTCGTCGGCAAACATACAACCCGGTGAGTCTGTGACGTTGACGGCTTCTGGAGCCATGTATTACCGATGGTCCCCAGCAACGGGACTATCAACCACGGAGGGACCTGTTACGGTTGCTTCGCCAATGGTTACTACCACCTACACTTGCTCTGGGTATGCACCTGGTGCCGAAAGCGTTGTCAACGGTGACTTCAATCAGGGCAATGAAGGCTTCACTTCTTCCTATCAATACAATAACAATTTATGGAATGAAGGAACCTATTATGTGGATTACGACGCTAGCCTGCATCATGAGAACTTCCATGGGTTGGGGAATGGCGGCACTGGCAACTTCATGATAGTGAACGGTTCCACAACACCCAACACCAACGTCTGGACGGAGCAAATTACAGTTAATCCCCACACCGATTATGCCTTTTCTACATGGGTGTGCACCCTTGCAGGACAGGCTCACGAGGTGGCTCAGCTTCAATTCAGTATCAATGGCGTTCAGCTTGGTAGCATCTTTTCGGCACCGCCCTCCATAAATGAATGGCGGCAGTTTTATGTGCTTTGGAATAGCGGTAATGCCACTTCGGCTACTATTACCATACTAAACCAAAACACAGGGGGTAGCGGCAACGATTTTGGTTTGGACGATATCTCCTTCAGAGAACTTGTGCTTGTGGGCGCGCCTCAGTGCACGGTCTATGTGGGTAGCATGACCGCTTCGGCTGCTGCTGACGAGACCGACCTTTGCCAAGGTGCTTCCACCACACTGCATGCCTTGCCTACTGGTGGTTCGGGTAATTACACATATAGTTGGAGTCCAAACAATACCTTGGATAACCCTACGGCACAACATCCTGTGGCGACACCTAATGTTGGAACAACTACCTATTACTGCCATATCGTGGACGTGGATTGGAACAGTTCCCAAGATGTGAGCGTTGCCATCACAGTACATCCCACTTACGACGAGACGACCATCGACACTGCCATCTGTTTTGGCGAGAGCTACAACTTCTATGGCACCACGTTTGACCATTCTGTCACCAACATTCCTCATACGCTGTTTACAGGACAGGGATGCGACAGTATCGTCAGGCTTAATCTGACTGTTTGGGATGAGAACCCGATGCTCCTTGACCATAGGGATCTCTGCACCGGTGATACTCTGGTTTGGTTTGATGGTAACAAATACTATCATGACGGTGATGTGGCCTACTTTGATAGTATTGGCAATCATGGCTGTCCGCAAGTTTACAAACTTGAACTCTCTGTTGGCGAATTCCAGACGCCTATCAACTATAACCCCAACGTATATGTGTGCGTTCCTCATGACCAAGACCCTTACTATCATTGGGACATTGCCGACAGAGACTACCTTGGCAATGCCATCGATTCGGTTGTGGTCGACGACCCTGCTGGGGGCTGTCCGTTCAAATATCGCCTAAACCTCATGTTCCACCAAGAGTTCTTTTCGATGGAGGAGCCGATTATTGCTTGTGACACGGCTAGATTGCCAATAACGGGGGAAACTATTACTGAGACTGATCATTATGTGGTCAGGACGTTCCCATCCTATTTTGGCGACAAAATTTGTGACAGTACTTACGTCTATGACATTACCATTAACACGCTATCGATTCTTGAAAGCGATACCATACGTGGAGCGTGTGACTCTGTTCCAGTCATTCCATGGCCTGGATATGAAACTGTGTATTTTTACGACAACACTTCACCTGCCGGACATACCTTCCAAGGCCTTACCGAAGACAGCTGTTATTTGGAAAAGACCTTCTATATTGAAGATATGCACTATAAGCCCAACCTTGACAAATTAAGGTGCGCCAGCCCTGGAGCGGTCGTGTATGGTAATCCTGGCGCTATCGAAGACACTGTTGCAGTGGTCACCAACACCGAGTTCTTCTCCTTCCAATATGACTTCTATGTTGAGGAGATCAACCAAAAATGCGTTTGGGAAAGCTGCAATTGGAGCATCAGCAAGCCTTCATGGGCTATAGAATTTGATTCCGAACCTATATTGCTCAATGGGAAATACTGCAGTAAATGTAAGGTTTATGTGGCCGACCACGACGACGATTTCACAGTGCTCACTGCTACCATAGAGAACGGTTGTGGTGTTGATTCGTGCAAAATCTACCTCAAATCCTCCTTCTTGGATGTAGTAGAGAATGGCCATTCTGCCGTAAATGTCGACATCGTTCCCAATCCCAACAATGGACAGATGACCCTTCTTTTCAATCATTTTGAAGGAAAAGTCGATGTTAAGGTGTATGATGTATTGGGCACTTTGCTTGACATTTTTGAAACCTATTGTGATTCGGAATTTAAAACCTTGGAATATAACCTCAATAGTCGCAATGGAATGTATTTCTTTGTGATTAGTGGGAAGGAAGGCACTATTGCCAAAAAAGTGGTGATTAAATAATCAATCGTTAGGAAAATGAAAATGAAAAAACATTGTTATGTGTTCTTGCTCTTGTTGACAAGTGGCATCATGATGAGTTCCTGCATCAAAGAGAACAATGGGAAAACCATTGCTCTCGTTGGGACGGAGTACTATATTGACGACATTCTTTCGGTGATTCCTGACTCGCTTCAAGGCAGGTTTGATACAATTTTTGGAGGCATCACTGAGGGCGTTATCCCTGACGGTTTGGGTGATTCGTGCTCTTTTGTTGTTAATCCAAACATGTTGGTAAATACCAATCTGGACATACCAACGCCAAGGCGAGACTCTGCTGTATACATGCGTTTCAGCAATCAGCACAACGGGATTATGGCCATGGATCTTTACGAAGAATCTTTGAAAAAGACCGATACGGTCTTCGTGATGGGAAATGACAAAGACTTCACAGTATATTTTGTCGAAGACAAGACAGGCGATTTAAACCACGTGAAAAGAGGTGTGGTAATGTGTGGTACATGGACGGAAAATGGTCTGACTGATTTCCGCATGGTATTTGTCATTTTGGAAGCAGAAGGCGATTTGGCCCCTGTTCCGGGGACTTATTACTTTTATAAAGATGGCGATGGCTTGGCAGAAAAATGCGATTGGCCTTGGCAATAAACAAAAGTGAAGAAATGAAGAAATTTTATTTATTCTTAGGAGTTTTGTTGGCATGTCATACAGGAGTCTTTGCTCAGATGGAGCAAAGCAGACCTGCGAATAGGACACTTGCCTTGGGCATTAAAGGCGGTGTGAATATGCCAAGGATGTTGTATTTCAACAATCCTGCGTTGATTCAATTACCACAGTCTTTTGTCTTTACCCCGACTGGAGGAGTGTTTTTGGATATTCCCCTCAGTGAGTCGCTTGTCTTTTCGCCTGAGGTGGCGTATGTGCAACGAGGCACTGACATGAACTACGTGCATCAGCCTTCGGGAGCGAAGGTGCATTACTCGATTGCCACACACAATGTGGATTTGCGACTTCCTTTGGAGTTGGTTTGGAAGGTGAAACAATATTTTCAACCCTTTGTGACGATAGGCGCAGAGGCGGGGATGTGTCTGGTCGGTCAAATCCATTTGGACCGAACTGCTCCAATAGAGCTTGACGAGACCTTGGTTGTCGACAGCGCCAACATGGCAATGATTCATGCTGGAGCCTTTGCTGGGGTAGGTGTAAGGAGTAAGATGTCCATCGGCTATCAAGATATCATATTGAAACTCAATGTGACCTTCCATCAGGGACTTCTCGACAGCTATTCATCATACGAGAAGGAAGGATCGGCCGACGCTGTCAACGTAAATGCTTATCACATAACCGGCTATCGTTTGCCACAAGGTTTGGAGGTCAGTCTGGGAATTGCCATACCGATGAAGCCAAGACTGAAAGATGCTTGTGCTACCTTTTCCAATGACCGTCGCCGTCATAGCAACCGCGGCAACTTGTTCGGATACTGATAAAGATTTCGTATCTTTGCCGCCTGTTTTTTAGGTCATGCGTTTCCTCTATCCCAATATGCTTTGGGGCTTGCTTGCCCTGCTGATTCCCATTCTTATCCACCTGTTCAATTTTAGGCGGCATAAACTGGTTTATTTCAGCAATACGGCTGTACTGCGTAGCATACAACAGGAGAATGCCAAGACGCGCAAGCTGAAATATCTCGTCACCTTGTTGTTGCGTTGCCTGTTCATCGCGGCATTGGTGTTGGCTTTTGCCTTTCCGTATCATCCTGAGAAACAGTTGAATGTCAATGCGGAGAATAATCTCGTTGGCATCTATATCGACAATTCGATGAGCATGAAGGGACAGTCGCAACGCACCACCATGATTGAGGATGCACGACAGTCGGCAAGGGATTTGGTACACAAACTCAATCCCTCCAACCGTTACCTGCTGATGACCAACAGCTTTGAGATTCAGAACGAATACCCAATGAACCAGGAGGAGATGCTCGACCAACTCGACCGTATGAACCCTGATGGCGCGCCTGCGCCAATGGGCGAAGTCATCGACCGCTTCGAGATGTTGGGCAAGCAACATGGCTTTGAGACTTCGACCCTGTTTGTCTATTCCGATTTTCAAAGCAATACTTTCGACTTGTCGGCGGCTAAGGCCGACACGACGATGCAGGTGATTGTCGTCCCTATGGTGCCCGAGTTCAAGACCAATCTTTATATTGACTCGGTGTGGTTGGCGTCGCCCATCGTGCAATCCGGCCTGACCAATGATTTGATGGTGCGCGTCGTCAACCAAGGCGATAAGGAAGTGAAAGGCCTGCCCGTCAACTTCACGATGAACGGCAATATGGCCGCTTCCACGACGGTCGATTTGGAGAAAAACGGCACGGCTGAGCTCACAATGCAGTTTGTGGTGGAACGCAACGGCGAACAGCAATGCAACGTCTCGCTGATGGACCATCCCATCACCTTCGACGACAGCTACAACTTCGTGTTGAGCGTGAAACCCAGCCTGTCTGTGGTAGAGTTAGGTACGGAGAAGAGCAACTGCGCCATGATTTTTGAGGATGACGACCAGTTCCGCTATACCTTGATGGAGCCCTCGCGCTTTGACTTGGCTACGATAGCCCAAGCGCAGCTGCTCATCGTCAACGAGACGGCGAAGCTGAACGAGACCCTTCAACAGACTTTGTTGGATGCCGTCTCTGAAGGTGCCAGCCTGATGGTGTTCCCTTCGATTGGCGACCCCAAGAGCAACGATTTTCTGTATAGAAAGCTTGGACTAATCTTGATGGAAGCCGATACCAATGCTACTGCTGTGGAGGACTTGGCCTTGCATCACGCTTTCTTCAACGACATGATCCTTGACATGCCCCAACATGCCGACCTGCCCAAGGTGAAACGTCATCTGAGGTTGCGCTCCAATGGCGTCCCGACATCATTGCTGACATTGAAAAACGGTGACCCGTTGCTGCTGTCAGCGACGGAGGGGAAGGGGCAGGCCTTCGTGATGGCCACGGGGCTCAGCTCCAAGTGGAGCGACTTTGCCGACAATGGTCTCTTTGTCCCCACAATGGTCAAGGCAGCCTTTATGGGTGGAAAGATGGGGCGTCTGTCCTATACCATTGGGATAGACAAGATGTTGGTGTTGAACGACATGAGTCTTGAAGGTGACCGTCAAATCCTTTTTGCCAACGAAGACCGCAGCTTCGAGCTGATGCCCGCTTCCGAGGTGCGCAATGGTAAGGTGTATCTTTATCTGAACGACAACCTGCCGGCAGCAGGGTTTTACAACCTGCTCGTGAACGATACTTTGAACCGCGTTACGGCATGGAACGAGAGCCGTGTGGAGTCGAAGATGGTTTTCGCTGAGCGCGATGACATCGAGCCGCAATTCAAGAAGGCTGGTTTCAACGTGGCTGCTGTGTTCGACACCTCCGACTTCGCCACCGCCGACCTTGTTGATGCCATGGCGCACCAGTCCTCTCAGTGGAAACTCTTCGCGTTGATTGCGTTGCTGGCTTTGCTCGGAGAAATTTTGGTTTTGAGGTTCTGGAAGTGATATTTTTCCTATTTTTGCAAGCAGGAGAAAAATCTTATGGATATCGAAGACAAGACGGAAAATGAACCCTTGGACGAGCAGCCCATTGATGAGACTTTGGAAGGCGTGGAAGATGCTCAGGCTCAGGAGGATGAATACCATGTGATACCACTGAAAGGAATGTTCGAGAACTGGTTTCTCGACTATGCCTCGTATGTCATCCTCGAACGTGCCGTGCCTGCCATTGAGGACGGCCTGAAGCCAGTGCAACGCCGTATCCTGCATTCGATGGATGAACTCGACGACGGCCGTTTTAACAAGGTGGCTAACATTGTGGGTAACACGATGAAATACCATCCGCATGGCGACGCCTCCATCGGTGACGCCCTCGTACAGCTCGCCCAAAAGGACCTGCTCATCGACACCCAAGGTAACTTCGGTAATATCCTCACTGGCGACGATGCCGCCGCCCCGCGTTACATCGAGGCGCGCCTCTCCAAGTTTGCCAAAGAAGTCGTCTTCAACCATAAGACCACCGACTGGACCCGTTCCTACGATAACCGTAACGCCGAACCCGTTTCACTGCCGGTGAAGTTCCCGCTGCTGCTGGCACAAGGCACCGAAGGCATCGCCGTGGGTCTGGCGTCCAAATTCTTACCGCACAATTTCAACGAACTTATCGACGCCTCCATTGCCTATCTCCGCGACGAGCCTTTCACGCTCTATCCCGACTTCCCAACGGGTGGCCTGATGGACGTGACCAACTACAACGACGGTCTGCGTGGCGGCAAGGTGCGCATTCGTGCACGTATCAGCCAGCAGGACAAGAAGACCTTGGTCATCAGCGAGATTCCATACGGTACCACCACGGGCAGTGTCATCGAGAGCATCGTGAAGTGCAACGACAAGGGCAAGATCAAGATCAAGAAAATCGATGACAACACCGCCGAGCAGTGCGAAATTGTCATCTACCTCAATCCTGGCGTTTCACCTGACCAAACCATCGACGCTCTTTATGCCTTCACCGACTGCGAGGTTTCCATCTCGCCCAATGCCTGCGTCATCGTCAATGACCATCCGGCATTCATGGGTGTGAGCGAGATACTGAAACTCAGCGCCGATCGCACCATGGAACTGCTCAGCTGGGAGCTACGTATCCTTATAGAGGAGTTGGAAAACAGTTGGCATTGGATTTCGTTGGAGAAGATTTTCTTCGAGAAAGGCATATATAAAGAGTTGGAAAACAAGAACTATGAGACTTGGGACGATCAACTCACAGGCATCGAGCGCCGTTTCGACAAGTACCGCAAGCTGCTGAAACGAGAGATTACGCGAGAAGATGTGGAGAAACTCTGCGAGAAACCCGTCCGTAAGATCTCCAAGTTCGACATCAAGAAGGCCGACGAACAGTTGGCCGACATTGAAAAGAAGATGGAAGAGGCCAAGTATAACCTCGACCATATTGTAGACTATACCATTGACTATTTCCTGCACATCAAGGAGAAATATGGTGAAGGGCGCGAACGCAAGACCGAGATTCGCAATTTCGACAATATCTCGGCCGTGGCCGTGGCCGCAAACAACGAAAAGTTGTATGTCAATAGAGAAGAAGGCTTCGTCTGTACAGGTGAGGGCTTGAAGCGCGAGAAGAACAAGGAAGCATACGAATATGTCTGTGATTGCTCCGATATGGACGACATCATCGTCTTCCACGAGGATGGCAAATACGCTGTGGTCAAGTTGCAGCCCAAGCTTTTCGTAGGCCAGAAGGTGATTCATGTAGACGTTTTCCACAAGAACGACGACCGCACCACTTACAATGTCGTCTATCGCGACGGTAAGAACGGTGCACCACACTATGTGAAGCGCTTCGCCGTGAAGGGTGTCACCCGCGATAAGGAATACGACCTTACGCAGGGCAAGCCTGGCTCGAAGGTGCGCTATTTCTCGTCGAATCCCAACGGCGAAGCCGAAGTCATCAAGGTGACGTTGGTGCTGTTCAACAAGAAACAAAAGACGGTGGACTACCAGTTCGCCGACCTCGCTGTGAAGGGCCGCGATACACGTGGTAACCTGCTGACCAAGTATGAGGTAAAGGAGATCAAGAAGGGCGGGGAAGGTGTTTCCACGCTTAACGCTCGCGACATCTGGTTCGACGACACCGTACGTCGTCTCAACGTCGATAAGCGAGGACAATACCTTGGCGCTTTCGAAGGCGACGACAAGATCCTGCAAATCTTTGCGAATGGCGAGTTCAAGATTTCAGGCTTCGACCTCAACACCCACTTCGACGACGACATGGTGGAAATCCGAAAGTTCGACCCCGATGAGGTCTTCTCCGTCATCTACATCGAAGGTGAAACGCAGAAGCATTATCTGAAACGTTTCTGCATCGAGGCCGAGACCAAGATGAATACACGTGCTTCGTTCATCGGTGAGCATCCTGAGGCGAAATACCTCGGTATGAGCACCGACACCCTGCCACGCCTCTTGTTGAGCTATAAGGTCAGCGACGCAGGCAACAGTTTCCCTGACGACGAGGTTAACGTGGAGGAGTTCATCGGTATCAAGAGTTACAAAGCCAAAGGCAAGCGCTTATCGACAAGGGAGATCGACAGCTGGCAGTTCTTGGAACCCTTCCAACCAGAAACCACTGAGACTGAGGCTCTTGAACCAGTCAAAGGGGACAAAGGGTCGGATAATCCAGATACGAATACCCCTGAGTCGCCCGATAACGAATCGAAAATAAAAGTCAACCCTGCCGATGTGCCGATGGAGATTGTGAAGCCCCAAGGCGACGGTGTGCAGATGGATCTGTTTAATGAGTTAAATGATGAAACGACTAATAAATAATAGAGACGCGAGGCAACGTAAAGCGAGACACGAGACAATAGGTTATATTCCCGTGTATCGTGTCGCGAAGTCCCATGTCGTATTCTTTGGTTTGCTGTTTGCTTTGCTGCTGACGAGTTGTCAAACCGAAAAAAAACTGGCTAAGAAATACTTGGCTGAGCGCCCGAACATAGAAGCTGCCGTGTATTTCCCCGAAAAGGCGGATGTGAAGGTGGAATACAACACCCAACTAGGCAAGCAGACCGAAGTTCTGAACGGCTTCAACCAAGATTTGTTCCTTGACGTGATGTATAACGCCTACGCCCAAGGCATGGGTGATTATGGCGTCAATGTTTATATACCCCAAGACATCGACAAGGTGCCGGTCGACTCCACGCATTGGTTGGTGATGCTCTCGCGCACTGAAATCTCGGGGCGCATCACGGAGTATGAGGACTATCTCTTTAGCGATACGGACGAATACAGCTACAAGCATCCGTTGAACACAGTCAACGTGGCCTCGTGGTTCGAAGTGAACGACGGTGACTGGAAGCCCGTTCTGTTCTGTGAGCACAATCTCATGGACGGTTTCGATTCAAAAACGGATTTCAATTTCTGGGAGAACAAGATTGAGTATAATTATACTATTGATACTCTTGAACTTAAAGATGTTTACAACTACGCAGTTTATCTTGGTAAGCTTTATGCAGCATATACGTACGACTACATGATGAACAGCTATGTAGGGAAGGAGCTGCAGAAAATGAATTTTGGTTATCAGATCATGCTACGTTACGACCCGTATAAGAAGCAACTGCGCTATGCGGAGGAGGATGACGGGTTCGTGGAAATCAATGAGTAATACGAAAGATTTGTTTCTCAAACTTTCATTTCTTTTTCAATCGTTTCCTTTAATTCTGACGGTTTCACAGTTTGGATTTCGCCGCCTGTGACCATGCTGATATTGCCCGTTTCTTCGGAAACGACTATCGCAATGCAGTCGTTGTCTTCGGTCACGCCGATGGCAGCGCGGTGGCGAAGGCCATAGTGACCAGGGATATTGGTCTTTTGCGTCACGGGAAGGATGCAACGGGCTGCCGTGATGCGGTTGTGACGGATAACCATGGCACCGTCGTGCAAAGGACTGTTCTTGAAAAAGATGTTCTCAATCAATGGGTTGCTGATGTCTGCATTGACCACCACGCCTGTCGAGACGATGTCATCCAGGTTGTTTTTGCGCGTCAATAGGATGAGCGCGCCTTGTTTGATGTCCGACATGTTGAGGCAAGCCTTGGTGAGCGCATCGATATCCAAATCCACGTTGCTCCTGACTTTTAAAAACTTGAACTTTCGGGTGAGTTTGCCTTCTTGGGCTTGTGCGCCGATGGTGAACAAGAATCGACGTATTTCGGGCTGGAAAATGATGATGAGTGCAATGAAGCCTACGCTGACGAAGGCTCCAAGGATGGCGGTCAGCATCTCCATCTGCAAGAACTTGACCAGCTGCCAGATGAGGAAAAGCGCCACGATACCGATGAAGATACTCATGGCTGAAGTACCTTTCAGCAGACGGTAAAGTCCGAAGAACAAGGCGGCCACCAAAATGATGTCGATGATATCGAAGACGCGGACTTGTATGAAGAGATCGATCATGATTCAGAATTTTGTGCAAAATTACAAAAAGTACCGACCAATTCGATGGCCTCGCGCGCATTTTTCACATCATGGACGCGCAAGATGTCGGCGCCATTGAGCAAAGCGATGGTGTTTAAGACCGTAGTCCCGTTCTCTGCCGTGTCGGGTGTGCTGTGTAGCACCTTGTTGATCAACGACTTCCTGGAGATACCGATAAGGATGGGTAGGCTGTTGTAACGATACTTATCCAAGTTATTGAGTAACTGATAATTGGCTTCAATGCTTTTGCCAAAACCGATGCCTGGGTCAAGAATGATTTGCTGCTCGCCATAAGCTTCCAGAACTTCACATTGCTGCCTGAAAAAGTCCAATACGGTTTGGTGGATGTCGCCTTGGAGAGCATATTGGTGCATGGTTTCAGGCGATCCTACACAATGCATCATCACGTAGGGGATGTGGTTTTGTCCAATATAAGGCAACATTTCCGTGTCGAACAACCCTCCAGAGATGTCGTTGATAATGTCAGCGCCTTCTGCCATGCAGGTCTCGGCCACGTTTTTGCGGAAGGTGTCGATGGAAATCATGGCATCGGGGAAGGCCGTTTTGATGGCTTTCAAGATGGGAACGACACGTTCCGTCTCCTCTTGTTCTGTGGCGATGGCATTGTTGGGTCTGGTGGAACAGCCACCAATGTCGATGAAGTCGGCACCTTCGGCAAGCATCTGCTCACAGTGTTGCAAGGCCATGTCCATTTGGTTGTAGCGGCCACCATCGGAGAACGAGTCGGGCGTCACGTTAAGGATGCCCATGACAGCGGGACGGTCGAAAATGAGGGCATTATTGCCCAAATTGAGTTGCAGCATTGAAAAAAGTTTTATTTTTGCAAAAATACATTTTTCATGCAAACGAAAGATACAAAAGCCCAATTTCATAGCGTTTTGGCGCAGTGCCGCAAATTGTTTGTCGACAAGATGAAGGACTATGGCCCTGCATGGCGCATCTTGCGTACGCCGTCCATTACCGACCAGATTTTTATCAAGGTAAAGAGAATCAGAACGTTGCAAACAACGGCCGAGCAACTTGTAGATGAAGGTATTGAGCCTGAGTTCATCGGCATCGTCAACTATGCGGCGATGGGTATCATACAGCTCCAGCTCGGTGTGGTCGACCAGCCTGACCTGAGTACGGAAGAAGCGACGGCCTTATATGACAAGGTCACCACAGACGCCTATGAGCTGATGACGCGCAAGAACCACGACTACGACGAGGCTTGGCGCGACATGCGTGTCAGTTCCATCACCGACCTCATCATGAGCAAGGTACTGCGTACCAAGAGCATCGAGGACCACGGTGGCAAAACGCTTGTGTCTGAAGGACTTGACGCCAATTATTACGATATGATTAACTATGCGGTGTTCGCCCTCATTTTGATGAGTGAACAGTCGCCTAACTAAATCCACCATGAAGAAACGAAAAGTAATTCTGCCCTGGATCAGCATCGCTTTGGCCTTGGCCTCGGCAGTGGGCATCTATTTCTTGCCCGAGTACCATATTTGGTTTCTCGTCATCCTGCTGATTAACCTACTCGTCGCTTTTGTCTTCGGAAAGAAATACAACAAAACTGCTTTAACCATTTGCCGTTTGCTTGTAGGTGCCTTGTTCATCTTCAGCAGCTTCACAAAAGGCGTTGACCCTTTGGGGACGAAATACAAAATGCTGGACTATCTTTCGGTCTACGGCATGACATGGCTGAACGATTTCGCTTTGGTGTTGGCCATGGGCATGATTTTGGCTGAGTTCTTGGTAGGCATTTGTTTGATAACCAAGATACTACCACGACTAGCGGTATTGGGTGCAACTTTGCTGATGCTGTTTTTCACCATCACTACGCTCTTTGATGCTTTATATGACTTGGTGCCTGACTGTGGCTGCTTCGGTACGGCCATCAAGATGAGCAACTGGCAGACCTTCTACAAGAACTTGGTCATTGATGCGGTGTTGGTGCCTTTGATTCTGAACAACAAGCACTTGCGGAACCCGATTGGAATTGCGGTGCAGCTTTTTGTAGGTGTCCTCTTTGCTGGCTTGTTCTTGGGATTCGAGATCTACAACTATCGTCACCTTCCTGTCATCGATTTCATGAATTGGAAAGTGGGCAAGCAGATGAATGCCGAACCTACGGAAAAGGCTAAGATTTATCTGATTTATAGAAACAAAGCCACTGGCGAGACCCAGGAATACGTTTCACCCAACTATCCTTGGAACGACTCGGTGTGGATGTCGCAATGGGAGTTTGTCGACCAAAGGACGGAAGGCGGGGCCAATTTCCTCGGCTTCTCAGCCTTGGACGAAGACGGCAACGATGTCACAGAATCTATTTTGACCACCGACAATTTGCTGATGTTCACCTCGCATGACTTGACCAAGGTGACCGAAAAGGAATGGGAGAAGGTTCGAGTGATTACAGAAGCCGCTGAGAAGCAAGGCTTTATTGTGATTTGGACGGTTGCCGACGAACCAGAATACGTGGAAAAACTGCGTGAGAAATACGGATTCCTCTACGAAGTGTATTATGCCGACGAGCTGGAAATCAAGCCTATAGTGCGTTCCAATCCTGGACTTATCTGGCTCGACAACGGCTTGGTGAAGGACAAATGGAGTTCAGTAGACTTCAATAAGGTTTTGAAGGTTTTGTGACGACATGGGTGCTTATGTGATCAGGAAATTACTATACGGTATCGCGGTGCTTTGGGGTGTCGCGACGCTGGTGTTTTTCCTGTTCAACATCCTACCCGGTGATCCCGCCCAGATGATGCTTGGCCAACGTGCCGACCAAGAGTCGGTGAATGCCATACGCGAGGAACTCGGCATGAACCAAAGCCTTGGAAAACAATATGTCGACTATCTCAACGATTTGGTTCCCATTTCGTTCTACGATGTCTCCAAAGGCACGCAAAAGCTTGACAAAATCGGACATTATGCCAAACTGGCGACCGTTGGCGCAACGGCCATCGTGCTGAAAGGACCTTATCTGCGCATGTCGTACCAAAGCAAGCGCAAAGTTTCAGATATCTTAGGCGAGGCCTTCCCGAACACCTTGTTGTTGGCTACCGTGTCTATCTCCATCGCTTTGGTTTTAGGCTTGATTATCGGCATTTTAGCTGCAGTCATCAATACCAAGTTCATCAATAAACTAACCTTGTTCATCACTACGATAGGCATGTCATTGCCCTCGTTTTTTGCTGCTATTTTGATGGCATGGATTTTCGGTTTCCTGCTCGAACACTATACTGGCTTGAGCATGACTGGCAGCCTCTACACGGTTGATGAATACGGCAGGGGAGAGTTCCTCAGCCTGCGCAACCTTATCTTGCCTGCTTTGACACTTGGTATGCGTCCCTTGGCTGTTGTGACGGAGCTGACGCGCACCTCCTTGCTCGAAGCCATGTCGATGGATTATGTGCGTACAGCGCGGGCCAAAGGCCTGAAGCCTTGGCGTGTCATCTGCGTCCATGCCTTGCGCAACGCCTTGAATCCTGTGGTGACGGCTGTCTCGGGTTGGTTCGCCTCCTTGTTGGCGGGTGCCGTCTTCGTGGAGTATGTATTCGACTGGAAAGGCATTGGTGTGGTGGTGGTCGACGCTTTGGACAAATACGATTTCCCGGTCATCATGGGCGCAGTGCTGCTGATTGCGGTCATGCTGATTATCGTGAATATTGTGGTGGATATCATTTATGGGATTATTGACCCGCGTGTACGCATTAATTAGTATTTGTATGGCTGTCACACCGTGACAGCCGAAATGAATTTTAAATATTGAATTTTGAATTTTAAATTTTGAATCTTGAATAAAATAGGCACATACGAATTCATAGCAGAACCTTTCCACTGCGATTTCTCGGGAAAGATGTTCCTTGGCCATTTGGGTAACCAGATGCTCAATGCCGCTGACTTCCATTCCACGGATCGCGGTTTCGGCATGAAATACCTGATGACCATTCAGCGCTCATGGGTGCTTTCAAGACTCGCCATCGAGATGGAAGAGATGCCGGCGCAGTATGAACGTTTTACGATTGAAACTTGGGTGGAAAGTGCCATGAAGTTCTTTACCAGCCGTAACTTCTGCGTGTCGGATGGCAAAGGAAAGGTGTATGGTTACGGTCGCTCCATTTGGGCGATGATTGATACGGAGACGCGCCAACCCTGCGATATCTATTCCATCGACAATGGCGCCATCAACGACTGGATTGTGGACGACAAACCTTGTCCCATCGAGAAGGGTGGACGTGTGAAGATGTCGGGAAGCGACGAATTGGTGCGCACAATTGATGTGAATTACAACGACATCGACATCAACGGTCATGTCAATTCGGTGAAATACATCGAGCATGTGCTCGACCTCTGGGATATCGCTTGGTATCGCGAACATCGTCTGAAACGCTTTGAGATCGCATACGTGGCAGAAGCCCATCAAGGCGACAAGCTGGATTGTTATTGCGAACAAACGGCTTTAAACGAGTATTGTATAAGATTGGTAAAGACGGGACCTAACGACGACAAGCCCGTTGAGGTCTGTCGCTGCAAAGCGGTTTTTGCCGATCAAACCTAATTGAGACCCACTATGAAGAAGCTGTTGTTCCTCATACTGATGCTTTTTTTGTCGCCTCTGACCTCAAAGGCGCAACTGATGGCATGTCGCGGTTTCATTGAGGACGGCTACGACTTCTGGCTCTATCTTCCCGACAACTACGAAAAAGCCGAGGAACTACCATTGGTGATGTTCCTACATGGGAAGAGCCTCAGTGGCGACTCCTTGGAGATGGTGTTGCGTTATGGTTGTATTGATGCTTTGTTCCGTGGACGCCGCATCGACGCGATTGTGGCTGCCCCACAAACCCCAGAGGAGCCTTGGGACCCCGAAAAAGTCATGAATCTATACAACTGGATTGACAACCATTACAAGGTAGACACCAATCGCTTTTATGTTTTGGGCATGAGTATGGGAGGCTGGGGCACTTTGAACGTGGCGTCGAAATATCCCCACAAGATAGCGGCGGCCATGGCCATGTGCGGCGGGTTGCCTCATAACGACCTTTGTGGTCTGACGACCTTACCGCTATGGATCATCCATGGCACAGCCGACGAATTGACGCCTGTGTCGTGTTCCGACCGTGTGGTTGACTCCATGCGCTCGTGCGGCGACACCACGCGACTCATCTATGACCGCTTGAAAGGCGAGAACCATGGCCGACTGGCACGCATCTTTTACCTACGACAAACTTACGAATGGCTGTTCTCGCATTCACTGCTCGACAAGGGTCGCCCAGTCAACAGGTCATACTCCATGTCGTCGGAATTGATCGATGATGCTTACAACGATATGGATGGGGGCTTTGTTGTCAATGTGGTGGAAGCAGTGTATCCTCCGCTTCGTGACAAGAAGAAGTACCATGTGGTGAAACGTGGCGAGAGTTTGGCCGAGATCGCGGTGGAAAACTACACCACGGTCTCCATCATTTGCAAACTCAACAGTTTTAAGAAGACCGTCAAGCTTTGGCCTGGAAGGAAGATCCGGGTGAAATAATGACTAGTTGATCATCCACGACACGCCGCAGCCAACGGCATAATACTTGCCGAAATTCTGCAGGTCGAAGTCGCCTTCAATGTCGAGCTGAACGCGACGCGACACGAGCCATGTAAAGCCAATCTCGCTCATGTATTGGTTGCCTTCCTCAGAGTTCAAGTAGTTATAGGAATCAACAAAAGCACCAAATTGGTCGTTAAAGCTGAAATATAGGCATAGGCCCAAGAAGGTGGTGGGCTTGGCTGTTTCTCCATTCCATTGTTCGCCAACATTATAGCATATTCCGAACCAGTCGGTCACGGGATTCTCAAAAACCAGATACATTGACGGGGCAAGGTGGGAGGGGAGCAGGCCTTTCGAGCCTATGTGTGGGGATTGTACTTCGGCCAACAAACCAATGGAAGGCAGAATGCCAGAGCCTTCGTAGACTTTCAGCTTTGTCCCGATGGTAAGCGGATTGATGCCGAATGTGGGTTCCATGGCTTCGCCATCATTATACATCATGAAGTCGGTGCCTACACGCAGTTCCATGTTTTCGAAGAGACCGTAGCGTAATATGCTGCTGCTGAGCGTAAAGGTGCTGGCCCCTTCAGGTGTTTTTTCGAAGCCGAAGCCATGGTCCCAAATCAGTTTTTGGTGAGGTGTCACATCAGCGCCCCAAGTATAGCCTGGACGATCCGGAACAACCGTGGGGAGTTCGTCTTGGGCGAAGCACAGCATGCTTGCAAAAACCAGAAAAACAAAGAGAAAAGCCTTCTTCATGTCTACATCTATTTGTGATTTGTTTTGCAAAGGTAGAAAAAAACAGTTAGTAAACGAAAAATTCGTATTTTTGGCATTTTAAATTCTATGATTCCAGAGTTTCAATCTTTGAATCTTTAAAACTTAAATCTTTGAATTTAGAATTTTTGAATTTTTAAATCTTTAAATCTTTGAATCTTAAATCTTTAAATCGAAATAGTTATGAGAAGCAAAATCGTAGCCGGAAACTGGAAAATGAACCTCACGTTCGATGAGGCCCAAACCTTGGTCGATGACATCCTTGACCGCCTTGACGAGATGGATGACCTGAATTGTGAAGTCATCATCTGCCCGCCATTCCCTTATCTTGAACTGCTGACCGACTTTGAATTCGACGAGCAGCGTTTCAACGTGGGTGCACAGAACTGCAGCGCTTACGACAAGGGTGCCTATACGGGCGAGGTGTCTGCCAAGATGCTGAAGTCCATCGACGTGGACTACTGCATCGTGGGCCACAGCGAGAGAAGGAAATACTTTGGTGAGACCAACGAAGTCCTTGCCGAAAAGATCAACCGACTGATTGAGAACAACATGTCGCCCATCTATTGTGTGGGTGAGGTGCTCGAAGAGCGCGAAGCAGGCCGCCATTTCGAAGTTGTCAAGGAACAACTCGAGAAAGGTCTGTTCCACTTGGACGGCGATGCCATCTACGATGCCATCATCGCCTACGAACCTGTTTGGGCTATCGGTACAGGCAAGACCGCCACACCAGAGCAGGCACAGGAGATGCATGCCTACATCCGTTCCTTGATTAAGGAACACTATGATGAAGCTACAGCAGATGACATTCGCATCCTATACGGCGGCAGTTGCAACGCCAAGAATGCGACCGAGCTGTTCTCACAACCCGATGTCGACGGCGGCCTCATCGGCGGCGCCTCACTGAAAGCCGATGATTTCGTCTCCATCTGCGACCAAGCCTCACACATTGGTGAAGAATAGTTTCAAAAAACCGCCAAAACCGATAAAACGTTTTAGAGAAGATTCGGAAAGCGCCAACTGGCGGCTTTCCGGCGGCAACCCAGTTGGGTACCGCGACACTAAAAAAGGTGGTTTTGAGAGTTTTGTAAGTTTTGTTTGAAAGAAAGAAGATGAAAACAATTGAATATAGTTTCACTACACCGTCATCCGACATTCAGCACGACATGCTGATTACGATGCTTGCAGGAATAGGTTTCGATTCGTTCATGGACGAGGATCGATGCTTGAAGGCCTATTGCTCGGAGGACTGCCGTGATGATGTTGCTGTTGAAAACCTATTGATGGAGCCGTCCTTCACAGACATCCGCCTGTTGAACATTGAGGAAATGCCCGACAAGGACTGGAACGAACTCTGGGAGGCTTCCTATCAGCCCGTGGTGGTCAATGAACGCTGCCGTGTGCGTGCTCCTTTCCATGAGCCCGACCCAAGTTTCGAATTCGACTTGGTCATCGAGCCCAAGATGTCGTTTGGCACGGCCAACCATGAGACAACTGCCCAGATCATCCAACTCATGCTGGAGACGGATTTCCAAAGTAAAGAAGTCCTCGATATGGGCAGCGGTACAGCGGTTTTGGCCATCCTTGCCAAGAAACTGGGTGCTGCTCGAACAGTGGCTATCGACAACGATGAATGGGCCTATCGCAACGCCTTTACCAACTGTGAGTTGAACGGCATCTCCAGCATCGAGGTCGTGCTTGGTGACGCCTTGGCTATCCAAGGACAATACGATGTGGTGCTGGCTAACATCAACCGTAACATCCTGCTGCGCGACATGCACTATTATGTGGACGCCATGCGCCCTGGTGCCCATATCTTCTTCAGTGGTTTCTACACCGAGGATTTGAACAGCATCAAGGCGAAAGCGGAGTGTCTTGGCTTGCGCTATTGCCGTCACCTGAGTCGCAATAATTGGGTGGCAGCTGAATTTGTTAAGTAATTGATAATTGACAATTGATAATTTGATGAAGAAAGGAATCTTGATTGTTGTTTTTGCGCTTTTCGTGAGCGTAGTCCCATCGTTTGCGCAGGCGTTTTTTCCTACAGAAAAGAACGCTTTTTATGACAAGCTTTCGTCGTATTTGAACTCTTCTACTGCAAAACAGGATCGAGAAGAAGCGGCGGCCATAATGCAATCATTTAAAGGGCCTTGGGATAGCTACTACGACAATCAGGAGGCCGAAATGATCATGCGGCTTTGCGAGCTACTACATGCGCGAACTGGTGGCAAGGCTTACGGCAACATCTTCAATTATGTTGAAGTTGTGCAGAAGATTCCTACCGCGGGATTTTCCCACAAGGATGTGAATAATTGGCTTTGTTATACAGATGCCAAGACGCAGAAGTCGTTGAATGGTGTGGACAAATACCTTGCCTCCTGCCGTGGCATCTTTGTTGATAAGGTCTTGTCTGCCAAAGGCAATTCCCAATGGACGCTACGTGATGCACTATGGAGTTTCCCATCGAAGGATAAGTTTGAGTTGTCAGTTGATGGAACCTTAGCCTTGGTGTCACAAAAAGATGAGTCGTTGCTTAAGAATACCAAAGGCGTATATTATTTGGAAGGCAACCGTTGGGAGGGCATGGGAGGCAGTGCCGATTGGTCGCGCTTCAATATTTCACCTGAGACTGTATATGTAACCTTGCCCGATTTCTACGAACTTGATCTCAGTCGTTCCGAATATGCCATCGACTCGGCCATTTTCCATGAACGACAGCATTTCAATCAGGACATCTTGTGCCGTTATGAGGACAAAGTTTTGGTGAATGCGCCTAACGAGAAAACGATGTTTCCTCGCGTGAGGTCGTATCGTTCTGATTATTCCATTCCTAACTTAATGCACAATATTGACTTCGAGGGTGGCATTGGTATGATGGGCAACCAGGTGGATGTGTTTGGCGGCGTCAACAAAAAAGCCGTTTTCCATTTCCGCCAAGGAGGCAAGGAGGTCGTGAGGGTTCAGTCGCCCCGTTTCCTGATGTCGATGGATGAGCTCTTGGTGTCAGATAATGTTGCTTTGCGTGTTTATATGACAGACTCGTTGTCGGGTGTGGAAATGGATTCCCTTTATCACAATGATATTGGTTTCCGCTATGACAACAAAACCCGTAAGATGATGGCTTACCGTTCCGAAAAA
This sequence comes from uncultured Bacteroidia bacterium, assembly GCA_902794155.1. Classification (GTDB taxonomy): domain Bacteria; phylum Bacteroidota; class Bacteroidia; order Bacteroidales; family F082; genus Limimorpha. Next base: position 11,884 of record CADBGN010000015.1, on the reverse strand, counting down.
GATTTTGGTGACGGGCCTTTTCACGACTATTTCCATGGTGTCGATATCTTCCTTGAGGCCATGTATTGGGACATTGATGGCAATCAGGTGGATTTCAGGAGGATGGAAGGCGTCAACCCGGTGAGCGAGGGCGATGTCGTATCGGTGAACTATTTCCGTCACGATGACTTCAAACGTTTGCAAGGAATGGATCAGTCACATCCAATGATTCGTATCGAGAAATTCCTCCAAGGTTTCGACAATGTAGACCGTCAGGTGAAGTTCGCCGTGGGGGACTTGGCTTCCTATTTGGGTTATCCCATCGAGCAGGTCATTTCGGTGATGCTTCGTTTGCAAGCAGAGGGATACGTGGAGTATGATTCAGATACAAAATGGGCTACAGCTTTGCCACGTTTTTTCGACGTGGTGGATTCCTATCGAGAGACTATCGATTACGATGTTATCAAACTACACACGCTCACTACCAATCGGCAGCCTAATCTTCAACTTGACTTGCATACTAACGATCTTTTGGTGTTTGGCATTACGAGTCAAATCGAAGGCGTCAATGGCTCTGCTATATCGTTGAGCGACCGCAAACGCGTGGTCATCGTTCCCGACTTTGGAAGAATTACCTTTACAAAAAACCAGAATTTTAAGTTTTCGGGAGGCATTCTTGCAGGAATGTTTGAGTTTTTCACCAAAGACAGCGAGTTCAATTATGAAGACTTTGCCATAAATATGAAAAAAATTGACTCGTTACGTTTCTATGCTCGTTACGATAACCATATCATTCCTGTTGATGGCACTTTAGAAAAATTGAAGGGACGGTTGGAAATCGACCATGGCGACAATAAGTCAAGTCGTTATGAGACACCGGATTATCCCATCTTCCACAGTGAAGCTGAAGGTTTCAAGTTCTACAGGAAAATCAACGGAGGTGTGTTCCATCCCGGCAATGTTGACTCCGTACAGACTGCAGCTGACCTTGATGGCAAGTTCTATTATAGCGTGTATCCTTTTGTCGTCGACAGCCTGAACGACCTCTCGATGCGGAAAGTGCGTTTCGATGGCGAGCTGGTGTCGGGCGGCATCATGCCCAACATCGAGCAGCCTTTGGTGGTCATGGAAGACTTCTCCTTGGGCTTCGTCCATCAGATAGGGGAGGACGAAACGGCATCCTATCCTTTGTATGGAGACTTGGGACGATTCCACAACAAAGTCTTTCTTTCGCGAAGCGGTTTCTTTGGCGAGGGCAAGCTCGACTATCAGACTTCTGCCTTCAATTCCGACCAGTTTATGTTTTATCTTGATTCAGTTACTGCTATCACCAATCAGTTCAAGATGGTGCCACGAGAAGATGGTACAGGATTTCCCATGGCTTCAGCAGATGCACTTCGTTTGAAATGGGACATTAGATTGCCTGAACTGACAACCGAGACCATAGACCAGCCCATCTGCATGTATGGCGATACATATTTCTCGGGAAAGACAACACTGTCGCCTGATGGCTATGAGGCTGATGGTAAGTTGCGCTTCGGACTGACTGAGTTCGATTCCGACCATTTCGCTTTGGACTCTAGAACCTTTGTGGCTGATTCGGCTCGATTTCTGTTGTATTCCGCTGATACGGCGAACATCGCTTTTGCCGCAACCAACTACCGAGCCAATGTCGACTTTGACGCACAAAAGGTAAAATACGACTATTTAGACCAAAACAGTAGCCTTGATTTCCCAATGAATCAATACATCTGTTCGTTAAAGGAAGCTGAATGGGACATGGCCACCAACAGTCTGCATCTTTATAACCCTGTAGAGAGTTTTGGCGATTATGCTACTGCTACGACATACGAAGAACTGCTAGAAGTGCATAACAATGCATCCAAATTCATCTCGCTGGTGCCCGAACAAGATTCTTTGCAGTTCTACAGCATGAATGCCGAATACGACATGACCAACTACGTCATCCATGCCCACGACGTGAAGATCATCCGAGTGGCTGATGCTGCCGTGTTCCCCTATATGCATGATGTTGATATTAATGCCGAATCGAAGCTTGAGCTCGTCAATGGCGATCTGTTGGCCGACACCTTAAATCAATTCCATCTGTATAAAAATGCTGTGGTGAACATCCACAGTCGTAACTACTACGATGCGCAAGGCACATGGGACTATGTGAATGCCGATGGCGCCCGCACCCCGATTCTGATGGACACCATTGTGCCTGTTGGAGGCATCACACATGGCTATGCTCATATTACTGACACCGCTGACTTCAAGCTGAACACGCAGTTTGGTTTCCGAGGTAGACTGACTTTGGATGCTTCAGAGGAGTTGGGCTATTACGATGGCAAGTTTGCATTATTGGCGTTTGAAGAGCCTCAGGTGGTTGTCGTGGAGCATGTTGAGGACTCCTTGCTTGTTGGGATGGACGAAATGTTGAGTGACTCAACGGGTATGGATATGCCTATCGTCGAAGATGACTTTAATCCAGCGACAGAGCCTATGGCTATGGATTCCATAGTTTCCCTCAACCATTGGTTTGTCTCGGCGACCCATATCGACCCCTCATCGATTCGCATCCCCATTGATGTGGAACGGATACGCAAAGCGGACGAGAGGATGACAAACGGCCTGTATTATGAATTGGCCATCGACGGTGGCTATTTCGGCTCTTTCCTAACCCCCAAGGAAGGTAGGAAAGACCTTGATGAAACCGAACCCATGAACGGTGTCTTGTGGTTTGATGCCGATAGCCTGCGTTTCGTTGTGAGCGACGAAACAAAATATGACGCCCAACTAGAACTTGATTCCCGTGGCATCATCAACGGACATGGTACTACTGATTTGGGATTTAACACACCTTTGGCTACCTTTGTCGTTCATGGTGACTACACGCAATATCCCAACGACAGTCTCACTTTGCAGGGCATCAACGTGTTCAATGCGCCTGTTTTCGACGATGCGGCGATGCAGGCCATGGCGGAAGTCTTTGCCAATGTGTCAGGTGAGTCAATCGACTTGACACAGACCAATTTCCTGCCTTATTATCGTTCGGAGACATCTGAGGAAAAGACGGAAGAACTGCGCAAGAACATCGAATTGGCAGGCGGCTATCCGCAGATAGAGTCCTCTTCTGATTTTTACTGCAACACCATCGTGATTCCTGACCTGAAGATGGTATGGAACGACAAGATGCATGCCTTCGTTTCGGTAGGCAAGATCGGCTTGGGCAACTTCGGCAGCCATGTCGTCAACAAATACGTTACGGGTTGTGTTGTGTTCGACCGCCGTTTGGGCAACATCACTTATTATTTCCAAGACGACATGTTCCAAGCTTATCTCAACTACAACTCTGGCGACGGACAATTCCAGGTGCATTGCACCTTCTCCGACATCAACCAGCGTTTGTCTGAAACCAAAGAGAAGAACCGCACGCGTACCAAAGATGACAAACAATTCCAATATGTGGCCGTGCCCTACGAATCGATGCTCGATTTCTTGAACCGACTGAAATATGCTGGACTGAGTGTTGGGAGTTTTTAAAAATTGAGTTTTTTTTCGATAAAATGTCCTTCATATTCCAATTATTTGTACTTTTACCACTTCAAAATAGAATGAATAAAAAACATATAACGCAATGAAATTCATAGTATCAAGCCTTAAACTATTAAAGAGCCTGCAAGCCCTTAGCGGTGTCATCGGCTCCAAGAACACTTTGCCCATCTTGGACGACTTCCTGTTCCATCTGGACGAGAACCAGCTGAAAATCACCTCCTCCGACTTGGATGTGACCATGACGGTGTGCATCACACCTGACATGGTTGATGGTACGGGTGAAGTGACGATTCCCGCCCGTCTGTTGTTGGAAATCATGAAGAACTTCCCTGATGTGCCGATTACGGTTTCGGTTGACAACAATACTTTGGCAGTCGAACTGATCGCTGGGGAAGGCCGCTATAAACTTGCGGGTCACAAGAGCGACGAGTTCCCACAGCTGCCCGCCATGGCTGATACTTCGGTTTGGGAGATTCCTGCCGACGTGCTCGCCAAAGGTTTCGAGAAGACCGTCTTCGCCACGGGTATGGATGAGATCCGTCCCATCATGTCGGGCGTGTTGATGGAGATGACCGCCGACTTCCTGACCTTCGTCGCCACTGATGCCCACAAGCTGGTGCGTTACAGAAGGATGGACGTCAAGTCGGACGTGGTGGCCTCGTTCATCATGCCGAAGAAGCCCATCAACCAACTGAAGAGCATTCTGGCTACCTTGGCCGACGAGCCCGTTCGCATCGAGTTCAACAAGACCAATGCTTCGTTTACGTTTGGCGACTATCAGCTGATCTGCCGCCTCATCGAAGGCCGCTATCCCAACTATGACGCAGTCATTCCGAAGCAGAACCCCAACCAGCTGACCATTGACCGTCAGACCTTCCTCTCGGCCATCCGTCGTGTGGCTGTGTTCTCCAGCAAGGCCACGCACCAGGTGCGTTTCCGCATTGCGGGACAAGAGCTCACATTGACCGCTGAGGATATCGACTTCTACAACGAAGCCAAGGAACGCCTGACGTGCAGCTATGAAGGCGACGACATGGAAATCGGCTTCAACTCACGCTTCCTGCAAGAGATGCTGAGCAACTTCGACTCCGAGACGGTGAAGATTGAGATGTCGGCTCCTAACCGTGCCGGTATCATCACTCCCGTCGAAAACGAGAACGAGGCTGAAGACCTGCTCATGTTGCTCATGCCGGTCATGCTGAACTAAGCGATAGGATATAGGCTATTATGAAAAAAACCAGCGGAAATCTCCGCTGGTTTTTCTTTTTCATATAATTGACTTCGTCGAATCAAAGATTTCTGCGTATTCAGTGAAAGCCATTATTTTACCTCAACAGTTGTGGTCCCTACGATGGTGACGGGGATGCTCATGCCTTGTTCGTTGATGGTCATGGAGAGGTTGGACTTCGTGGTGCTGGCGGTAATCAATCCCGTCTTCGGGTCAATGTTGGCAGTGCCATTATAGCTTCCCGTTACTTCCGTTGATTCAACCGTGCCCGTGAAGCTGACATCAACACTCTTTTTCGAGATGGAAGTGACGGTATAGGTCATTTTTGCATTGACTTCGATGCCACTGACGCTTTGGCCTTTGTCAAGGGTCCAGGTGCTGCCCACACTTACTTCCTTTTCGGGAAGTTGGATGATGGCGGCGCCAAGTTGGCTCATCTCAAGGTCGATGGAGTCAATCACCTTACCCATGAGGTCGTAATTCACCGTCGAAGGTTTTTTGATGGCTTCGTCAAAAGCTTTGGTTTGTCCTGCCAACATGGGGCTGGTCTTCTCGGGATGTTCGGAATCGTACTCAAACTTCATGCCCATGTTCGACATCGACATCTTAATGGCTTCGATTTGAGTCTCAAAAGTGGTTTGGGTGTCCTTGACTTCCTTCGCATTGAAGGACTGTCTAGTCTCCATGGATTGCGATTGGTTGAGGGTTTGACCCTGCACTTCCATCATCATCATCATGTTAGCCTTTGAAGTGAGAGTGTACGCCTTGCCTTGTTGGGGACGAAGTCTGAGCATAACACTTTCTTTGGCCATGAATGACAATGTTGCCAATGCAACGAAAACGAGAGCCACAGGGGCGAATCTTTTAAAGGTTTTCTTCATTTTTTCTAACTTTTTGTTTATCAATTGATTATTTTAATGTGCGATAACAAAGCGTTGGGTTTTGCCTTGAGTTGTTTTAGCAAAATATATGCCATTCGGCAAACTGGCGGTGGAAATGACGAGTTCATTGCCTTCAGCGAAATGATCGTCTATCTTTTGTCCAAGTATGTTGAAGATACTGACCATGCCCAAGTTTTCGCCCTTGATGGTGACGAACTCGTTGGCAGGAATAGGGGCAAGGCTGAAGGTTGGGATGTTTTCGTCGACATCGTATGTGGTTTCATAATAAATGGCTATGGTAAAGAGGCCAAAATCGGTGTCGATGCACAACGTTCCATGAACGTCTTTAGCGATAGGAGAGGCGTATGTGTCGAGGATGACGGTCTCACCAATGGGCACAAACATGCCCGTTTCAGCAATATTCCTACCTTCGTAAAGGCATTCCACTATGAAATTCTCGGCATAACAGCGATTGATGACCAAGTTATCGGTTGTATAATTGGTGATATACACTTGACCTCCATGAGGAGAGCAGCCATGAAAGTAGAAATGCAAATAGTCGGGAGTGACGATGACTTGCTCGTCGTCAAATGGATTTTGTGCGTTTAGGTTGAAACACAATACGATAGCAGCGATAAGAGTAAATAGTTTTTTCATTGTAGTAGCCGTTTTGGTATAGTTAGTATGAGCGATTATTAATTAAGGTGCAAAATTACAAAAATAATAACAATATGGAGGGAAAAGATGTTGGTTTTGAAAATGAGGAAGGATAATGCAAAACGAGCCGCCCCAATCGGAGCGGCTCGTCATTCTCACAGTTCTGCGACTTCTGCGCATTCTGCGTGAAATAATTCCAGCGTGAACCAAATCATAATTTCGGTCCAGCAGCCACCAGAGCCTTGCCCGCCTCGTTGGTCGTGAACTTCTCGAAGTTCTTGATGAAACGCGAAGAGAGGTCTTTGGCCTTCTCTTCCCATGCATTCTTGTCTGCGTAGGTGTCGCGCGGGTCGAGGATGTTCGGGTCGACGCCCGGCAATGCGGTCGGCACCTCGAAGTTGAAGTACGGAATCATCTTGGTCGGGGCCTTCTCAATGCTGCCATCGAGGATGGCGTCGATGATGCCACGCGTGTCGCGGATGCTGATACGCTTGCCCGTGCCGTTCCATCCTGTATTCACCAAGTAAGCCTTGGCACCGCTCTGTTCCATACGTTTCACCAGTTCCTCGGCGTACTTGGTCGGGTGCAGCTCAAGGAAGGCTTGGCCGAAGCAGGCGCTGAAGGTCGGAGTAGGCTCGGTGATGCCACGCTCGGTGCCAGCCAGCTTGGCGGTGAAGCCGCTCAGGAAGTAGTACTTGCACTGTTCGGGTGTCAGGATGCTGACAGGAGGCAGCACGCCAAATGCGTCGGCGCTGAGGAAGATGACGTTCTTGGCAGCAGGACCAGCCGAGATGGGACGCACGTTCTTCACAATCTTCTCGATGTGCTCGATGGGGTAGGACACACGGGTGTTCTCGGTCACACTCTTGTCCTTGAAGTCAATCTTGCCATTGGCATCGACGGTGACATTCTCCAGCAAGGCGTTACGCTTGATGGCATTGTAGATGTCGGGCTCGCTCTCCTTGTCGAGGTTGATGACCTTGGCATAGCAGCCGCCTTCGAAGTTGAACACGCCTTCGTCATCCCAGCCGTGCTCGTCGTCGCCGATGAGCAGACGCTTCGGGTCGGTGGAAAGGGTGGTCTTGCCAGTGCCAGAGAGGCCGAAGAAGATGGCGGTGTTTTCGCCCTTCATGTCGGTGTTGGCGGAGCAGTGCATGGCGGCGATGCCTTGCAGCGGCAGGTAGTAGTTCATCATCGAGAACATGCCTTTCTTCATTTCGCCACCGTACCAAGTGTTGAGGATGACTTGTTCGCGACTGCTCACATTGAAGGCTACGCAGGTGTCGCTGTTCAGGCCGAGTTCCTTGTAGTTGTCGACCTTGGCTTTCGAGGCGGTGTAGACGGTGAAGTTCGGCTTGAAATCTGCGAGTTCTTCAGCCGTGGGCTTGATGAACATGTTGAGCACGAAATGGGCTTGCCATGCCACCTCCATGATGAAGCGGACAGCCATGCGAGTGTCCTTGTTGGCGCCGCAGAAGGCATCGACCACATAAAGGTTCTTGCCGCTGAGCTGTTTCTTGGCCAGGTCTTTCACTTGTGCCCAAACTTCTTCGCTCATCGGGTGGTTGTCGTTCTTGTAACCCTCAGTGGTCCACCAAACGGTGTCCTTCGATTTGGCATCCATGACGATGTATTTATCCTTGGGCGAGCGGCCAGTGTAGATACCTGTCATCACGTTGACGGCATTGAGTTCGGTCAACACACCTTTGTCGTAGCCGGTTAGGGCGGGGTCCATCTCGTCCTTAAAGAGTTGCTCGTAACTCGGATTATAATAAATGTCTTTTGCGCCGGTGATGCCGTAGGAGGCCAACGCGGCTCTGATTTCTTCGATGTTTTTTGCCATAATTGAAAAGTTTGGTTAAATGATGCGCAAAGGTAGCGAATATTTCTTTTTATCAAATAGGAAAGCTAGTTTTTATTTGGTTTTACTTAAAGTTTTGGATTGTGAGGATAATATCCTACCTTTGCAGCCCAATTTCAAATCCATTTTAACTACATTATTTGTTTATGCGAAAACACATCCTACCATTCCTCGTAATGGCACTACTGATGACCGCTCCCTTTGGAGCGAAAGCCCAACAGGGCATTGAAAACTATGTTTCGGCCTCGGGCTATGTGATTTACCACGCACCAGGCGTTTATTCTCCCGATGGAGCTTACTATTGGGATTTCGAGGAGGACTTTGAGGAAGGTCGCATCCTCGACTGGACCCTTATCGATGCTGATGGTGACGGCCACAATTGGCAACTGCCTTCAACTGGCGGCATGGGATTTGGCGGCTTCGATGGCATGCTGGTGTCGTATTCCTACGACAATGCCACTACTTCGCCGCTCACGCCCAACAATTTCATGGTTTCGCCTCGATTGATTGTTCCTGAAAACGGCGAGATACTTTTTCATGCCAGTGCTATGGACGAGGCATATCCCGCCGAGCATTTCGGCGTGGCCATCTCGACGACGGTCAATGATAATCCGTCGGCTTTCACCATGCTTCAGGAATGGAATTTGACTGCGAAAGACGAAGGAACCCGTCAAGGTAACTGGCATGTATACTCCGTTGACCTTTCCGCATACGCCGGTCAGGAGGTATATCTTGCCATCCGTCATTTCAACTGTACCGACAAGTTTGCCATTTGCATTGACAATGTTTTTGTCGGAAACCTCAACGCCGGTTTTTATATCGGTAGCGACATTGTTCTAGATGGCCAGACAGTAGCCCAAAATCATTTTGGCACTAGTTATTTGCTGAATACCAACGGTTTTGCGGACGGCTCGACTCACACGACCACCATTCGTGCTTATTATGAGAATGGAGCAATGATTGAGAACGAATATGCTTGGACTTACCGCACGCCCGACCATTTCCAAGGCTCGCCCAACGGACTTCACGCCGAAAGCGATGGTAACCAAGTGCAACTCACTTGGACATTGCCTGAGATGAATGTGCCTTTCCCTGTGGAGGAACTCTATTACGACTTTGCCGACAGCACCTTGATGGACCTTACCCTCATTGATGCCAATAACGATGGACAGAACTTCCGTGTGTATCCTTACGGAGGCTATAATGGAGGTATAGGTCTGCGTTCATGGTCATGGATGGCTGGAATAGAGGAACTCAATCCCGACAACTTCATCGTCACGCCGCGATTGACTCCGACCGCAAATGGCCGCATCACCTTTATGGCCTGCGATGCCGACATGCCTGGCATTGCCCCCGATCCTGAACACTTTGGTGTGGCTGTATCCACTTCGGGCAACACAAATCCATCAGATTTCATCATGATTCAGGAATGGAATAGCACAGGCACTTACACCGAATATTCCGCTGATCTTTCGGCCTACGCCGGACAGCAGATCTATGTCGCTATCCGCCACTTCAACACAACTGGCGAGACCTATTTCCTCTGCGTCGACGACATCAAAGTGACTGGCGTTGAAGCTGAGGTGACGCGCCCTGCCATAGGTGCATTGGTTTATGCTGATAATGAGTTGATAGCCACGCTCAACCACGGTGAGACTTCGTTCACGCATGAAGTGAACCGCTACACCTCTAATTATTGCATCCGTATCATCCAAGAGGGTAGTAGGGAAACGGGTGACTATTATGCTCTTGCTGCTCCACAATGTGCTGAAGCAGAGGTGGATTGCGTGGCACCGAAAAACCTTAGGGCAGAGAATTTGGGCGATAAAGTGAGGGTTTCATGGGAGCGCGAGATTTATACTGGTTTTGAAGAAGACCCTCAAGGTTGGACTTTCCTCGATGCCGATGGCGACGGACAGATCTTTGGCATCTATAGCGGGGGTGGCATGAATTCTGATGGTTCGGTGAACACGACCAACACCAATGCATCTTTGAGCTCGTTTTCCTATATGAATGGTTTGGGATCGCTTCAGCCCGACAACTACGCTTTTATGCCAAAAGTGAAGGTGATGGAGAATGCGTCGATGACCTTCTATGCTGCAGGCTATGATCCTTCGTATCCAACGGAACATTTTGGGGTGGCCGTAGCATCAAGTGACGGAATGAACATCACCACCATTGCCGAATGGGATTCCAGTAACCCATATCATGCCTATTCTGTCGACCTCTCAGCCTACGAAGGTCAGGAGGTATACCTCGGTTTCCGCCATTTCACCCATGTGTCGAATTACTCTTTGGTGATTGACAACATTACGGTCACCAATGTGGTTTGGGCGGGCACGATAAGCTCGACATATGGTTACTACGTCTATCGTTCCACCAATGGCCAAAACTATGATTTGATTGGCATTGCCACCGGTACGGACATGCATTTTGATGACCATGATTCCAGTGCCGAGACCTATTATTATCAGGTGACGGCCATCAATACAATTGTTGGTGGAGAATGTGAATCGGCACCCGCAATGTCGGCAGACGGCATCCATGATTTCGTTACGGTGCATACCGATGGTGTGGAAGAGAACGGCCCTTCGACGGGCTCGGGGACCTTAACGGTTTATCCAAATCCTACCAACGGAATTTTGTTTGTAGAGACGCGATTTATCGCGTCTCAAACCAACGCATATCGCATCACCAACACCATGGGACAAACCTTGATGACAGGTCAAATCACAGGAGAAACCCAACAAATTGATGTGTCAAACCTTCCTCAAGGCATGTATTTTATTGCCATTGATGGTGTTACGCAGAAATTTGTGGTGAAATAACCCCCAAAAAAAGGTTTGTAGGGCTGTCGTATCACGGCAGCCGCATTGCAATTAAAAAATGCGGCTGCCACGATGTGACAGCCCTACATGTTTTTCAGAAAATCTTATGCCAGACATGGCACTCAGGCGTTTCACCCCGCTCGTCCAAATAGTCTTGATGATAGTCCTCGGCAGGGTAGAAGGACATGGCTTGGCGAATCTGCGTGGCTGGATGATAGCCCATCTGCATGAGTTCGCCAAAGACCTTAATGGCAGTGTCGCGCTCCGTGATGTCGTTGAACCAAATGGCGGAAAGATATTGCGATCCGATGTCAATGCCTTGGCCGTCGGCCTGCTCGAAGTTGTGGATTTCGAAGAAATAGCGCACCAAGGCTTCGTAAGTGACCTGCTCGGGGTCGTATTCCACTTCGATGGTTTCCAAATGCCCTGTGGTGCCCGTCTTGACTTGTTTGTAGCTCGGGTTTTCCATGTCGCCACCCATGAATCCGACGACGGTCTTAGTCACGCCCTTGAGGCGCTTGAAGTAATACTCCACGCCCCAGAAGCAACCTGCTGAGAAATATGCTTTTTTCATTTTTGTTTTTCCTTTTTCATTAGAGAGATTCCTTGGCGGATACTTTCCTCACGCTGTTCCTGATTCATAGCAAAGCCAATGTGGACTTGTCTTACAATTTGGTCTTTGTCAATGTAAAATTTAGATGGACTGCCAGTGAGGTTCATCCGTAAGGCATCCTGTTGATCGATGATGAATGTATTGTTGTAAATATCTTTAAGACTCTTGGCATAATTAAGAGCTTCTCCAGGTGCTGAATCCTCAGTATCTTCAACGAGGCACAGAATGTCAATGCCAACAAGCTCATCCTTCATGTTGTCGATGGCTATTGGTAATTCT
>CADBGN010000014.1 GCA_902794155.1 uncultured Bacteroidia bacterium | reverse complement strand
ATGGATAGCGATGGTCTCGGTCTCAAAGTCGCGATGGCTCTCCTCGTTGTGGTTGATGTCGTTCAGAATCGCTTGGATACGAGAGAGTTGTTTGCTGCTTTCTGAGAACACGATGACGCGGTAGCCTTCCTCCTTATGTTCGGCGATGTCGTCGATGAGCAGGTTGAAGTTCTTGCTGAATATCGGTTGAGGCTTGGTGTGGAATGTGACAGTTGTCAGTTGGGAGTTGTTCAGTTGTTCAGTTGGGAGTTTGCTGGAAACGCCAAACTCTACCGTTGTGTGTTTTGTAAGGCTTGCCAACAATTCTTCCGATTTGCTGAACAACTGTCCAGGTTTCAAAGCCTTCACTTCCTCGTCCTGCTCTTGCATCTTCTCGAAGGCTTCTACGGCTCGGTCGTATTCCTTGTCGACCTGCGTGGCGAAGAAGGCCATGTCGGTGAGCCAAACGGTGGTAGTGTCGGGAAGGTATTGCAGGATGGCCTCGCGGTCTTCGATAAAGGCACGTTCCTGCATGTTGGGCAGCAGCACGATTTGTTTCAGTTGCTCAATGGAGAGCTGGTCGGCGATATTGAAGCTACGGATGCTGTCGACCTCGTCGCCAAAGAACTCGATACGGTAGGGATAGTCATTGGCAAACGAGAATACGTCGACCAAACCGCCACGGATGGCAAACTGTCCTGGCTCCACCACGAAATCGACATTCTCAAATTCGTAGTCGTAGAGCAAGTCGGTGAGGAAATCGAGGTTGACTTTTTCTCCCACTTTGAGTTTAAAGGTGTTCTTGGCTAACAGTTTGCGGGTGAAGACCTTTTCGCTCAATGCTTCTGGGTAACTGACGATTAGGGTCTTGCGCTCGGAGGTGGAGACGCGTTGCAGCACCTCTGTGCGCGAGAGGATATAGGTGTTGTCGGGCTTCTCGGGCTCGTAGGGACGTTTGTAGGAGGTGGGGTAGAAGAGCACTTGCTTCTTGCTGTAGTCCATCCCACGTTCACCGAGAAGGCTTTCGAGGTCGTTGTAAAAATAGGCTGCGTCTTCCTTGTCGGCACAGACGATGAGGTGCTGGCCTCCTACTTGTCGGAAGGTTTCCTCCACAACGAAAGCCATCGACGAGGCCGCCAAATTGGAACAAAGCAAATGCCCTCCATCGCGCAAAGTCTTGACTATCGCGTCGATGTGGGCATCAGCTTTATAAGGTTGGTACTTTATGCTTGCCACTTTTCTTGAAATTGTGGCGCAAAAATACGAAATTAATCAATCACAATCTTCTGCGTCTGTACCTTCTCGCCATTGATGAGGCGGAGGACATATACACCAGATGTCATTTCGCTTGTAGAGACGGGATTCATCGCGTCTCCTTCAACGACCACACGACCCATCATGTCCACAATTTGCAGCGAAACATCATTTGCATTGTTGACGATGATGTTTCCGTCGCTGATGTAAGCGAAGGTCGCATTGTCGCCATCTGCGTCCTCACAGATGGGAGCAAAGAGCAATTTGAATCTTGTAGGGAAGTCGCTCGTATTAGCCTCGAAAGTGTAGCTAGGTGTGGCCAAGAGGTCAACATCATTGCCAGTGAGGTTGTCGATAATGTGGAGGTAACCCAATTCAAGTTCTTCGGCTTCGATGCTTAGGGTATAGGTGCCATTCTTGACTGCTTTGAAGTTGAGTGGCATCTCTTTCTCACCGTTGGCATAGGCTACGGCAAAGTCTTGACCGTCTTGCAGGAGGCTGATTTGAGAATGCTTGTCGTCCATGCTGTATTTTTCCATGCCGATTCCTTCACTGAAGCGTACACGTGCGCGGTCAACGATAGTCGTCGTTGTTGTATGGACGCCTTCATTGTTCCGATTTTGACCAATTACCAAATCGAAGCAGTTGCGGACTCTATTGACCTTGGCATCTGTCGACTTCGTGAACGTAACACTATTTTCCGAAGCAGTGGCTTTCACGAAAACACCTTCGCAAGGAGCAATAACGGGGTCTTGTTCTGCCAATACGACCTTACCTTCAGCGTTGTCAATGATGTAGCAATCTTGGTCAATGGTGGCATTGCAGGCGAAGGGATTGCCCACAAGGTTGAAGCCATTCAGTTCGGAGGCTTGGCAGCTCAGGTTGCTGATGGTGACGGTGTTGTTGCTCGGTGTAAGTGTACCTTCGAATTGGAGAGAGGTGTCATCGCCATTGGCGTAGAGATAGCCTTTCTTGTGCTCAATCACAAAAGAGTTGGCGTTAGATTTGTAATTCATCCAATAATGCGAAGGCTCATCATAATAATAAAGGTCGTAGACATTATCCTCTAAGGTTCCATTGAGGAATCCGTTTTCTGTGCTTGGTTCGATGCTTTCCGTGACAGGCGAGGCAACGAAGTTCCAGCCTTGTTCGTCGTTGATGGCAGCAATGTCCTTCTTCACGGTGGCTTTCACGTCAGCAGAATTATGAACGAGTTGGGCACCGTTTTCGAGGATGAGGTTGCTGGCGTTTTCATCGCTGAGAGTACCACTCAAAGTGAGAATGCTATTTTCGGAAACGGTCATTTGGTCGTTTTCGCTTAGATCCAAAGCTGCGAGGGTGGCATTGCCTTTAGCGAAGCCTATTTTGTTGGAGGCTTCGGTTTCTCCACCGTAATAATTGGTTTTTATAATGAAAATGTTCGCAGCATCATTGTTCAAAGCAGCATTGTATGTCGTTTGGCTAAGGCCTTGGGCGATTTGTGTCCCATCTTGATAGATGTTGTAAGTGTAGGTGTCGTCGGTGAGGTGGGCTTTGATAAGGAAGGCGTATCCTGAAGCATTATTGTGTGTGTAGAATAACGGGTCGCTTGAATAATACACCCCATAGTCGCCTTCGGCAGTACAAAGATACAGCTGTAAGTTATCGAAAGTCTCTGTGTTATGCACAAAAATCCATAGGTCTTGGTCGCTGTTGATATAATAAGGTTCCTGAAGGTCTATGGTGTTCCATCCTGAAGTTGATACCGAAACAGGCTGAGTATAAACTTGGTTTGCGGGAACATCGTTATCATCCTGATTGTTGGTGCCTTCATAAATACATAGTTCGTAATTTCCGCTATTAATAGCATGAAATTCAACACTATATAATCTTAATCCTTGATAAGACAAAAGATTTTCCGCTAAATGCCTATGACCCCAATAATAGAGATTTGGGCCAAATGGAAAGTAGGCTCCACTATTATTTTGGTTTCCATAAGTCAAAGTCGAGGAAGGCGTTTCGGGATAACACCATTCAGGTGCGCTCCATGTGAGGTCGATATTGTTTTCAGAAAGAGTGGCTGTCAAATCGTCAACAATAGGAGTTTGGTATTCTATCGTGACGGTTACGGTATTGGATGAAAACGACATAATGCCGTTGGCATCTACACTGCGTACAAAATAGACATTGGTGCCAAAAGGTGCGGATTCGGTATAACTAGGTTCGGTAGTGTTTCCGACGAGGAAGTTGTTTCGGTAGATGTTGTAGCTTGCGGCGCCATTGGCGGAAGTCCAACTGAGGGTGACGTCTTGTACGCCACTTAAAGTATAGGTAAGGTTCGTGGGGTCGGATGCGTCACATTGCACGGGTTGTATGCCAAATACGGCTCCTTGCATGTCGGTGTATACGCCATTGCCGGAACCAGATTCGTTGTTTGCGCCTGTATTCAAATTGTCGAGTGAAAAATAGCCGTCATAGTGCCCTGACCATCCCCAGTTGAAATGGAAATAGCTGTCGCTGTTATAGCCGTCACATACAAAGGCATGACCTCCACCTTGGGGATCGGGATCTTGTCCGCAATATTCCAGAGGCCGGTGATCATCCAACTCGTTTTTCACCATCGTTATCCATGTTTCATCGTCATAGTCAGTCTTCGATAAAAATACGATATCGGGGCTATAATTGAAAAAGGTCTTCAACGCTTCTGCTACAAGGGAGGTGGAAGCTCCGCTGCCTCCAGTACTGTTGCCTCCATATTCCATTTCTATCGACACTCCACAATGGTACATAAGCGTGGCTACAGCTGCAATTTCTTCTTCAGAAGGATTCGAAAGCCAAGTGACATTGGGGGCAGTTCCATTTTCATAATAATACTCATAATAATCTGCCATATTATCCCAATCATATGTGGTGGCATCAAAGTCGGCATTCAAGGTTTGGCCGTTCCAAATGTAGGAATGTGTACCTACGCCATGGGTAGGATACTCCCAGTATTTCATAATCTGTGCCATGGCAGTAGCCACGCAACCAGTGTAGGCTTTGCCTACAGGCCCGTCACTAACAGCGGGGCAAAGGTCGTTGTAGTACTTGTTTTGATTCCATTTGGTTTGAATCAGCGGAGCAACCAAGGTGGTGGCTCTCGCCGCTTTACTATTTCCATCTACCAGATCTTTCCACAATTGGGTGTTCTCGGCCGTTGCTCTCATTTGGCTCTCAATGGCGGACTGAATCTCATCGTTGTAGCCTTGTAACCAGCCGCGCACATTGGAGGGCATGTCTTTCGCTACAAAAGCTCCCGTCAGTGAATACCCCAAAATTGGCTTCACGCGATCATCTGCCGCCATCACTACGAAGCTGTTCTCAGTAGTGAAGATATAGAGGTTTGTAAATCCAGCTGTTTTCGAAAGGACGCTACTTTGCGGGCTGTTTCGGGTGTCACACGCTCAGCCATCATTGGCATGGCTATCATCAGCAGCAATGCCAAAATCATTGTAAATCTTTTCATATTTTTGATGTTTTGAATTCAATGGTGAAAACAGGCTGCAAAAATAGTAAAAAAAAGAATGCTAAATTAAAATAAGACCATGACTGCCTATATCTTGGCAGTCATGGTCGTTTGGTAGTTCTTTTTGAAGCGTTTGCCACAAGGCAAATAAAATGTGGCGCAAAGATTCAAATTATTCAATAACAATCTTTTGCGTCTTCACCTTCTCACCATTGATGAGGCGGAGGACATACACGCCTGGTGCCATTTCGCTTGTAGAAACATGATTTATTGCTTCTTCCAAGACAACACGACCCATCATATCCACAATTTGCAGCGAAGCATCACCTGCATTTTTGATAATAATGTTCCCATCGTTGATGAAAGCAAATGTTTCATTGTCGCCATCAGCATCATTACAAATGGGAGCAAAGAGCAATTTGAACCTGGAATCATAATCCGTTGTATTGGCTTCAAAGCTGTAGCTTGGCGTAGTCAAAAGGTTCACATCATTGCCTGTAATGTTGTCGATGAGGTGGAGATAATTCAATTCAAGGTTTTCAATTTCAAAGTTAAGAGTGTATACTCCATCATTGCTTGCCTTGAAGTTGAGAGGCATCTCGCTTTCTCCATCGGTAAAGGCCACGGCAAATGCTTGACCGTTTTGAGGAATGTAGAGTTTGCTGGTGTTTTCTCTTAGATTGTATTTCACAAGGCGATTGTCCGAGTTGAAGCTGACCATGGCCTTGTCGATGACAGAATTGCTTCTTGTGTTGGCCGCGGTGACTGCAATGGCGATGCCAATTTCGTTTTTCGATGCGGTCTTGCTGAAGGTGACACTCTCATCAGCACCTTGTGCTTGCACCAAGATGGCTGTGCAAGGCGGGATGGGGTTGCTACCCAAAGTGAAGTCGGAAGCATCTTCATTCATGACAAAAAAGCTTCTGTCGACATATGCATTGCAAGGATAAGGATTGCCAATGAGGTTGAAGCCTTTGAAAGTAGCATTGGTATTGTATGTCAAAGGTGTACTCTCGACATTAGCTGCCAATGTTCCCGTAAAGGTGAGGGTTGGATTGCCGCTGTTGGCATAGAGGTAGCCCTTGCCAGATTCGAGGCTGGTGAAAGCGCCAGCTTTATAGTTGCGCCATTCTTTGTCTTGGCTTTGGTCGAAGGTATAAAGGTCGTATTCGTTGGCAAGCAAACCGTTGTCGACAGTTGGTGTGACGTTGTCAGTGATAGGTGAGGCAAGCAGATGCCAACCACCGTCTTGGGTATAAGGGGTGATGCTCTTTTTCACCGTGGCTTGCACTCCATTGGAATTATTGATAAGTTGTGAGCCATCCTCGAGGACCAAATTCGCTGTGTTTTCATTGCTGAGTGTTCCGCTGACGGTAAGTATGCTGTTTTCGGTGACGGTCATTAAGTCAATGTCTCTGATATTCAAATTAGGAACGGTAACATTGCCTTTAGCGAAGCCGACTTTGTTGGAAGCTTCGGTCTCGCCGCCATAGTAATTGGTCTTTACACTGAAATAATTGGCATCGTTATTATTGAGTTGTGTACTGTACGTTGTGTTGCTCTGATTTGAAGCAATCAACTCATCATTGCGATAGAGGTTGTAGGTATAGGTGCCATCGGTAACATAGGTGCGGATAAGGTAGGCTTTGCTCTCATCGAGCACATAGCCTTTGTCTCCATTGGTCGAAGTCCATCTCCCCCAATAGCCTCCGTGATTGTTGCTTCCTGGATTAGCGCTGGAAGTAGCAGAAAATCTTCCATCATTACCATTGTTAGGGTCATTCATTATTACCCAAAGGTCTTCTTCTCCGTCAATGACTACAAGTTCATCTAAGTCTATATCTATCCAGTTAGACGCATTTGTAACCTCAATGGTTTTGCTTGCCATTAATGTTGAAGGCCAAAAGATATTATCCCCACTGTATTGCTGCTCTGTGGCACCTTTGTAGATAAAGCAGGTGTAAGAACCTGTTTCGTAAGCATAAAATGAGATTTTATAAATGGCTTTGTTGGCGTATTGCGATAAATTGTCTGAAAGGTACCTGTGTGCCCAGTATTGGATAGAGCTTCTCCCATTCATGTTTCCGTCTCCATAAGTCAACGTTGCTGATGGTGTTTCAGGATAGCACCATTCAGGGGCAGTCCAAGTAAGGTTGGCATTATTACCTGAAAGGTTGGCGGTGAGGTCGGTGACGATGGGCGTTAGGTAGGCTATTGTCACGGTGACGGTGTTGGACAGCAAGGATAATTGGCTGTTGGCGTCAACGCAACGGACATAATAATCATGGGTGCCAAATGGAACTGTTTCGGAATAGGTCGTTGATGTTGTATTGCTGACGAGGTTGCCATCGCGATAAACATTGTAGCTCAAAGCAGCGTTAACGGCATCCCAAGTTAGGGTGATGTCATTCAAACCGCTGAGGGTATAGGTGAGATTGTTCGGTGCAGGGACCATAGAGCCTGGCTCAATGCCGAAGACGGCTTCTTGGTCGCGGGTGTACACGCCATTGCCCGCGCCGGCTTCTCCGCTGTTGGCTCCAGTATCCAAATTGTTGATAGAAAAATAGCCATTGTAACGACCTGCCCAACCCCAGTTGAAATGGAAATAATCATCGCTGTTATAACCGTCGCAAACGAAGGCATGTCCTCCATTACCATTGGGGTCTAGACCACCATATTGTATTGGCCGATTGGCATCCAAATCTGCTTTCAACATTGTAATCCATTCGGCATCAGTATAATTAATGGTAGAATTGCTTGATTTTTGTTCGTAGCGTGCAGTGTTTTTGTAATTGAAATAGGTTTTCAATGCGTCGGCAACATAGAGGGTTGGTGCACCGCTGCCTCCAGTACTGCTGCCTCCATAATTCATTTCAACCGACACGCCGCAGTGGTACATCAGAGTGGCCACGGCTGCAATTTCTTCTTCAGAAGGTTCAGAAAGCCATTGGACATACGGGTCGGTTCCATTTTCATAATAATACTCATAATAATCTAACATATTATTCCAATCGTACGTGGTGGCACCAAAGTCGGCATTCAAGATTTGTCCATCCCAAGTGTAAGAATGGGAGCCAATGCCAGTTGAAGGGTAGCTCCAATACTTCATGATTTGTGCCATGGCAGTAGCTATGCAACCAGTGTATGCATGTCCATTTGGGCCATCAGATACAGCGGGGCAAAGGTCGTTGTAGTACTTGTTTTGGTTCCATTTGGTTTGAATCAACGGAGCAACAACCATAGTTGCCTTCCCAGCTTTGGAGTTGCCTTCGGTTAAGTCCTTCCACATTTTTGTGGTTTCGCTTGTGGCTCTCGTTTTGTTGTCGATGGCAGATTGTATTTCATCGCTATAGCCTTGCAGCCACCATCTTAGGTTTTCGGGCATGTCTTTGGCATCAAACTTATCAGTCAGTGAATAACCCAAAATGGGCCGTACACAGTCATCGGCGGCCATCACTACGAAACCAAGATTACCGTTGAAGATGTAAAGGTTCTTGAATCCCGCCTCATTGGAGAGGTCGGTCAGTTGGTTGGCTTTCGCGCCGTTGTTGTTTAGGAATGTCGACGCTACACGCTACTTTGCGGGCTGTTTCGGGTGTCACACGCTCAGCCATCATTGGCATGGCTATCATCAGCAGCAATGCCAAAATCATTGTAAATCTTTTCATATCGATTAGTTTTTGTTTGTTGTCCTATTTGCCTACAAAATTAGTTAAATTATCCTAAGGTTCAACTTTTTTTTCACACAAAAACCGCCTCAATTGATATTGAGGCGGTTATGGTCATAGTAACGGATTGTCATTGAATGACTTAGTCTTCTACCTTAGCTCTCTTCGAGTCCCAAATCATGTAGATGATGATGGCGATATACATCACCAAGGCGATGAGGCCAGCCCACGGGGTTTCGTTGAAGAAGCCACCATCGGCAGTACGTGCCACAGCATCCACATTGCAAAACTTAAGGATGGCGCTCACCACACCCATCAAGGCGCCACCGGCGATGAAGCCCGAGGCGATGAGGGTGCCGCGGTTGTAGCGGGCATCGTTGAGTTTCTGGTCTTTGCTGCGGCTGCTGACAAACCAAGAGATGGCACCACCGATGAGCAACGGGATGTTGAGGTCGATGGGGATGAACATGCCCAAAGCGAAGGGCAATGCCGGTACCTTGCAGAAGTTGAGGATTAAGGCGATGGCGGCACCGATGCCGTAGAGCAGCCAGGGTGCGCTGCCGCCCGACATCATCGGCTCGATGACGGCACTCATGGCGTTGGCCTGCGGTGCGACCAAGGCACCGTCGCCCACGAAACCGTAGGCCTTGTTCAGAATCATGATGACACCGGCGACGGTGGCAGCAGCCACGGCCACGCCGACGAACTTCCAGATCTCTTGTTTCTTGGGCGTCGTGCCAATCCAATAACCCACTTTCAAGTCGGTGATGAAAGCACCTGCCACAGCCAAGGCTGTGCAGACCACACCACCGATAATCAAGGTGGCGGTCATGCCGCTAGGACCGCTCAATCCGGCGGCGACCATAACCAAAGAGGCCAAAATCAAAGTCATCAATGTCATGCCGCTCACGGGGTTGCTGCCTACGATAGCGATGGCGTTGGCGGCCACCGTCGTAAACAGGAAGGCGATGACTGCCACAACCAGTATGCCGATTAAGGCATGCCATACGTTGTGTACCACACCGAACCAGAAGAACAGGAAGGTGACGATGAGCACGGCCACGATGCCGATCACGACAACTTTCATGGAGATGTCGCTTTGGGTACGATCGACGGGCTCGGCAGAGGCTTTCTTGCCCTTGAACTCGTTGGCAGCCAGACCCACCGACGATTTAATCACACCCCACGACTTGATGATGCTGATGACACCTGCCATGGCGATACCACCGATGCCGATATGGCGTGCATAGTCTTTGAAAATCTGCTCAGGTGGCATTTCACCAATGGTTTGCAGCACGCCCGTGTTCATTAGGTCAACGATTTGGTCACCCCAGATGAGGTTCATGCCCGGGATGATGATGAACCACACCAGCATGGAACCGCAGCAGATGATGAAGGCGTATTTCAGGCCGATGATGTAGCCCAAGCCGAGCACGGCAGCACCCGTGTTCACCTTGAACATCAGCTTGGCTTTGTCGGCCACGGCCGCGCCCCAACCCATCATGCGGGTGGTGAGGGTCTCCGACCACCAGCCGAAGGTGGAGACGATGAAGTCGTACAAACCGCCAATCAAGCCGCTGACAACCAGCAATAGGGAGTCCTTGCCTTTCTTCTGCCCACTGACCAACACCTGTGTGGTGGCTGTGGCTTCAGGGAAGGGGAACTTGCCGTGTTGCTCCTTGACAAAGTATTTGCGGAAGGGGATGAGGAACAGGATACCCAGGATGCCACCCAATAAGGAGGCGATGAACACCTGCCAGAAGTTGATTTCGATTTGGTAGCCCTTACCTTGCAAGATGTAGAGTGCAGGCAAAGTGAAGATGGCGCCTGCCACCACGCCGCCCGAGCATCCACCGATGCTTTGGATGATGACGTTTTGCGACAGCGCGTCGTTCTTGCGGGCCAGTCCCGTGAGGCCGATGGCGATGATGGCGATGGGGATGGCGGCTTCAAACACCTGTCCGACTTTTAGGCCGAGGTAGGCGGCGGCAGCCGAAAACAGGATGGTCATCAGCAAGCCGATACACACCGACCATACCGTAACTTCCTGGTACTTCTTGTTTTTCGAGCGTTCTCGGGCAGTTTGAATTGATCGTTTTCCATATAGTGAATGTTTGAAATATCAACGGAAATGAATTGCAATAATAGGAAAATAAATGATTGTTTGACATTTTGTGTAGCGTTTTTTTTCTCACGCAGAATCCGCAGAATCTTATGAAGCGCAAAGCGACGAAAAGCTTGGGTCCGGTAGGTTCTGCGAATTCTGCGGATTCTGCGTGAAACTACTTTCTACATTTTTTTTGTGGAAAAATGACAAATTAATTTGTCTAATTGGAAAGTTTGCTTTACTTTTGCAGCGTCAAACCATAAAAACTAACTACTATGAAGAAAAACTATTTGTTTCCCCATTGGTTCAAAGTGATGGGATGGGTGCTATCGATAGCGGCAGTGGTCGCGTATTTGTGTATTCGTGACTTGGAATTCAAAATGCCTGCCTTGTCTTTTGATGTCCTCCTTCTCGAGGATGACGATGAAGGCAGTTACAGTTTCTTCCGACTGGCTAACACGAATATCCTCTCCATCGCTATGCCTGTGTTGACCATCGGATTGTTGTTTATCGGCTTCTCAAAAGAAAAGGTTGAGGATGAGTTTGTGCATTATCTTCGTGCCCAAAGCCTCATTTGGGCGACTTACGTCACTGCGGCACTGTTTATCGTGGCGACTTTGCTTATTTATGGAATCACCTATATCTATGTGCCGTATTTGGTGTTTTACATCTTCCTCATCTTGTTTATCATTAAGTTCAGAATTGAGGTGCATCGTTTCAACAAAGGAGGTGCGCAATGAAGAACCGTTTGAAAGTGGCACGAGCCGAAAAAGACCTCACACAAGAGGATTTGGCCAAGCTTATTGGTGTGAGTCGACAATCGATAAACGCCATTGAATCAGGGCGATATGTGCCATCCACGGTCTTGGCCTTGAAGATGGCGCAGGTGTTCGGGAAACCGGTGGAGGAGATATTCTTCTTAGAGGATGAGGATTGATGGTTGAGAGATTCCCTTCGGGAATGGAAAAGTCATAATAAGTACACCGCGGCGGCTTGAACCGCTACCATTGGGTAACTCGTTCTTGCCGCCGCTGTATACACTATAACAAACACGCCATTCCCCGAGGGGAATCTCATTGTGTGTTTACTTTACAATACTGAATTTCTTAATAATAGTCTTGCTATTGTTTTGAATCCTAACGAAATACATTCCCTCGGCCAAACCCGTCACATCAATCTGTTGGGTTTCATCGGTGATGTGGCCCGAAAGCAGCGTTTGGCCTGTCACGTTGGTGATGATGTATTCCGCTGGTAGAGACGCGATTAATCGCGTCTCTACAAACAATACATTATTTGTAGGATTAGGATAAACCTTGATTTCCATTGCGTTATTCTCATCAACGACCATCACATCCTTGTCCAAACATTCTGACCAGGCAATGGTATTCCCGCCATCGGTGCTGATGCCGTATTTGTATTGTCCAATCGGCAAGGCATCCCAACCGTAGTCCACATAATGGGCATCAGCGATGTTTGAGGCAATCAGTTCAGCGTTGATTCCGTCGCAGTTGGCGCGGAAGATATCGTAAGTGTTACCCACGGAGATGTCGTCGATATAGAAGGCATTATCGTATTCGCCTTCAGCGAGTTGGTTGGCATATTTCCATTCCAGGATGTGGTTGCCGGGACCGATGGCCACGGTGTAGCGCGTCCACGGCACTTCATCCTTCAAGGTCTCGCCATACTGCACGTTATCGATGAAGAAGCCACAGCCGTTGAGCGGGAAGCAACTGACACGGGCATAGTAACTTACCACACATGAGGTGGGCAGGTTGACCGCCAACGAGATCTTGCTGTTGGAGAACATGCCCGTGTTGGTCGACTTGGCGCAATAGGTGCCTGTGTTGGGTTGTGTGGTGGTGATGACCCAAGGGCTGGTGGCATCGTTGATCCACATGTTTTGGTAGAAGTCGCCCGATTCGAAGCCGTCGTAAATACCCGCAGGCATGTTCCACGACAAGGAGACGCGCATGTTGTTGATGACTTCGGTCTCAATCTCGACCGCTTTCGTCAGGGTGACGTAGTTGGAGGGAAGCGAAGTCATGTCGTTTTCCAGATGCGCGATAATATAATAGGTGTAGGAACCCGCATAACTAATTTGGTCGGTATAGGTGGTTGCTGTCAGGCTGTTGGCGATGCGCATTCCGTCGCGATAGACGTCATAGGAGATGCCTTCGGGAGCGGCGGTCCAATTGAGGACGACTTGCTCGCCGTCGAAGTCGGCGGTGAGGTTGGTCGGACCGTGATGGAACAAGGCGTTGATGGCTGCCAAGGCATCGATGCGCCCTGAGCCTACGCGGTTGTTTTTCATGGTGTTGCCGATGCGCACTGAGGTGAGTTCGATGATGGAATCCAATTCGGCAGGACTCAGTTCGGGGTTGGCCTCAAGCAGCATGGCCAACACGCCAGCTACGCAAGGTGTAGCCATCGAGGTGCCGTCCAATTCGGTGTAGCCGTTGGTGGTCAGGTAGTTCAACGAGGTGATGTTGGCACCAGGAGCCGAGATGTCGGGACGGATCAAGCCAGGTTGGTTGACGTCGCCGTTTTCGTAGGGGTAGTCGTTGTAGTTACCGACATTAGCACCCGCAGCCCAAGTCGTGGGGCCGACGGAGGCGAAGCCGCAGCGCTCGTCGTTGGAGTCGGTGGCACCCACGCTGATGACGGAGGTCAGGCCGCCTTCGATGAGGTTCTTTTGGTCGGGGTGGAGCCAAGCCGGAGGGCAGTTGCCTGGTGCACTGATGTTGAAGGGGACGGGGAAGGTGTATTGTGTTTGGCCTTCGTTGCCGCATGCCACGGCAGCTGCCACACCCGCCTCGAGGCAGGTTGCGAAGACGTCACGGTAGTAGTAGCAGGGGCCAGCGCCTACGTCGCTGAGCGAGAGGCTGAGGATATGTGCCCCATGTTCCAAAGCAAATTCAACACCTTGGATGAGGTGGGTGGCTTCGCCTTGACCGTCTTCGCCCAAAACCTTGATGGACATGATCTTGGCGCCTGGGGCGATGCCCGTTTGGGTGCCTGCAGTTCCTTGTCCTGCCAAGATGCCAGCGGTGTGTGTGCCGTGACCATCGTCGTCCATGGGGTCGTTGTCTTGATAGAAGATGTCATAGCCGTGGTGCGGGAACTCGCTGCCGCCGTCCCACATGCTGTTGGCGATGTCGATGTGGTTGTAGTTGACGCCCGTGTCGATGTGGCCGATGATGACGCCGTTGCCCGTATAGCCCGTGCCGTTGTAGTTCCAAACTGCTGGCGCGTTGATCTTGTCGACATGCCAAGCATTGTCTCTTGTGGCAGGGCCAATTTTCTCGTTTTGAGGAATCATCGGGCGCATCTCGTCGGGGATAATCTCGGCAATGTCTTTGCGCTGAGCGAGTTGTGCAATGACTTCGGCACTGGCCGAGCAGCTGAAGCCGTTGAATGACCAGAAGGTTTTCAAGTCGCTGACCAAGTTCTCGCTCTTGTAACCATCAAGAAAATCAAGCACTTGTGCTTGCGAGGCTTGACAAAAGGCTTTCCGGTCAGCGATGACGAAGTCGCGGCGTTGCTCTTTGGTCATCATGGCAGTCTTTTGTGGCAATTGGCTGTCGTCGTAACGTTCCGCCATCATCACGATGACGTGTTGAAGATGGTTGGATTGGCCAAATAATGCACTAAAGCAAAAGGCCAAGAGAAGGGTAAAAAAGGATTTCTTCATGATATTTGGTTGATTTTGTGTAACAATACATTTCCGATGCGGCATTCAAGACACCGTTTGCGTTTGCAAAAATAGGAATAAAGGTGCAATAAAGCCTGTGTTTGCATGGCATTTTCCGCTGTGATGCCACATTGGGCATAATGGCGGATGATGGTATTGCCTTCAGCCTCAGTGTCTTCCAGGAATTGTAAAGCGGTCTCGCAATAGGAATCTTCTTTATGTAATTTGCCATAGCAAAACAGTAAAGGTGCCACGGCATTGATAATCAATACATCAGCCGTTGTTTTACCTAGGTGTTTCGGCGTTTTGCGGCTGCCGTGGTACGACAGCCCTACAGCCCCTGATTTCTGGTCTGTAGGGATGTCACATTGTGGCAGCCGTTTATTAAAACGCCAATGCGTCTCCCAATATTCCAATGCAGCCACGTCAAACAAAGCCTTGGCTTCTGCGGTGTCTTTCGCCGCCTTGATCTTGGAGAACAGACATCCGTTTTTATGGATGAGTTGTGCCATTTGTGCCAGACGAATAGTAGGGAAATTTGATGGCCGCATGCGCATGAACTTCCACCTCTCGGCAGGCATGGTCAGTAGGTTGAACTTGGCCTTCATCACACTATACTCACGCTTGAGCAGTAGGGGATATTCCTCCGTGAATTCGTCTTCGAGGAATCCCGCGCAACCCATGAGCATGGCTTCCAGCTGAAGCAGGTTGTCGGCGTGTTTCAGCAAGGTCTTGAAAGACAAGATGTTGGCCAAATACTCAAAAGCCTCGTTGTTGACTTTCAAGCCGAAATAGCGCATAAGCAGTTTGTAAAGGGCATCCTCCCAATCGAATTGGTTGTCTTCCAGCAGTTTGGTGACGGCGCCCGACTTGCTCTCCAAGCGTTCCACGGCCATGCGGTCGAGCCATGAAAGCCTGGTGAAGACGGGCACTTGTGCAATGCTTTTCTCGCAGGGAATCCAAGTCTTGGAGGCAATAAGTTTCTGATATTGAGCAAAGAGGCTCTCATCGAAATGCCCTTTCAGTTCCAAAGTCGGGATGTCGTTGACTTGTAAGTCGTTTTCGTATACCACATGCAGGATGACGTTTTTGTATGCCTTGTCGTTCTGGTGGCCATGGCGGTTCCAGTCGGAGGACTTCACGTGGATCTCCACATGCCCGGCCCAGAGTTTGTCGCCGATTTGGATTTTGGCTTCAAGGAAGTCGGGACCCGAGTCGGTGTTGCGGTAGCCTGTAGTCACCACTTCAACCGACTCGCCTTCCGTGGTCTTCAAGTCCTTGTCGGTCAGGCGGTTCTCCCAGATGTAGTATAGGAATTCTTCTCTCATTTAATTTTCCAGCAATTCAATGGTTCCGTGTCCAAAACACCTTTTTTTGTGGCCCAGTCGATGAAGAGAGATCGCAAGTCACGGTCGCTCTGCCAGACCACATGGTCCTTGATCTCTTCCTGTGCCCAGCCGATGCCGTTGATGAGGTGGTTGCCGCCGCCCATCGAGCGGTAGGAGTTCATCACCACGTTGTAGGTCTTCTCCATGTCGAAGGGCGTTCCGTCGGCCATGCTGAGGATGGTGATGCGTTCGCCCATGGGGTTCTTGTCGGTCACCTCGTAACGGATGCCCGCGGCACAGTCGAAGTTGTAGATAGGATTCTTCATCTCGTATGCGTATTCGAGGAAGTCTTTCACTTCTTTGCCGGTCAAGGCCATGACGGCCAGCGAGTTTTCAAAGGGGTACCAAGTGAAGAAGTCCTTGACTTTCAGCATTCCCGCTTCGAGGGTCTTGCCTCCGCCGAGGGGAGCCGCCATCGAGATGTCGGCATTGACACCTTCGGCTTCGACGGTCTCTAGCTGACAGCGATGTATTTCGTCGACCCAAAGGCAAGGCCCCTTGAAAATGTCGTCGCTGCTGATGCTGACGGGCAACTCGGCCACTTCCTTGTTTTGGTAGGCTTCTGCACGGTCGATATAAGGTTGGAGCATGGCAAGGAAGGCTTCGTCCTTCTCATCACCTTCGGTGGGCATGAGTTCGACGCTGATTTGCGGCTTTTGGCTTTTCTTGAGCGTCACTTCGGCTTTGGCCAATCCTTGCCCACGGCAGCCTGAATTGAGCACATAAACAGGCTCACCATTGGGGTTTGTCAGTTTCTCGGCTTTGGCACGATGGTCGTGACCAAAGAAGATGAGGTCGAAGCCGGGCACGTTCTCGGCAACCCATTTCACGGCATTCTCACGCCCAAGCGGATGGTCTTCGGGAAGATTCTGTGCCTGAGGCTCATAGCCAGAGTGGAAGAGGCCTATCATCAGGTCGGGATGTTCTTTCTCTTGGATGATCTTCACCCATTTGGCTGCAGCTTCTTCCAGATTGTCGAAACGCAGTCCCGGACGCAATCTATCTGGTACCCAAGTGACTACGTAGGGTGTCAGCAGTCCGAGGACGGCGATTTTGTAGCCCTCGCGTTCCAAAACTATATAAGGTGTGAAATAGGGCTCGCCCGTGGTTTCGTCGATGACGTTGGCGGCCAGCACGGGCACCGTGGTCTCGGCATACACGCGGTCGAACACCTTGCGACCCGCCTCTATGTCATGGTTGCCTACACAAGCCACGTCGTATGGGAAGAAGTTGAGCACTTCGGAAACCAAATTGGGATGTTCGGCATCTTGGTTGGAGCAATATTGGAAAGGCGTGCCTTGCATGTCGTCGCCGTTGTCCAGCAGGATGAGTCGGTCACCAAGTTCAGCTTTCATCTGCTTGATGACATGGACATCGTTGGCAAATTCGTCATAACGACCGTGAGTATCAGTGGTTTCGATGAGTGTCAAAGTGGTCTCTTTTGGAGCGCATGAGGCTAAAAAGGCTGTCAATGCAATCATTAGGGTGAGTCTTTTTGTTTTCATTGTGAATGTTGGTTTTTAAAGCGATAAAAGTAGGACTTTTTCGGCCTTGTGCGACAATTTAAGGAAAAAATTTCTCAAATCGAGGCGGGGTAACGTTTAATTGCGTATTTTTGTGGCACAATTCCAAGACCGTTTGTAACATGGCCGACTTGAGCATCATAGTATCCGAGATTGAATTGAAATTGAGGAAATTGATTGATGAGAAGAATCAGTTGGCGGTGGAGAACAAGCGGCTCACCGAGGAAAACGCCACGTTGGATCAGGAGAATCTGACGCTGCGCCGTTCGGTGGAGGAGTTGCAGGACAAAATAAATAAATCTACAATTGTTAACGCACTCGACAACGAGGGAGAAGTAGAAGAAGGAAGAAAGCTCATTAAAGAGTTGGTGAGAGAAATTGACCGGTGCGTTTCGATTTTGAATAGTAAGGAATAACTCAGATACTTGATAGTCAGCGAGATGGATGAGATTACAATCAATATCACCCTGTTGGATAGGCCCTACCGCTTGTCGGTGGCCCGCGCTGACGAAGAGAAGGTCCGCAAGGCCGGCAACCTCATCAACGAGAGGATCAAATACTACTCGAAGCATTACGCCTACAAGGATGTGCAGGATTTGCTTTCGATGACCGCCTTGCAATTTGCCACCTCGGTGGTGAAGATGGATGCTGAACTGACCTATCGTAATCAGAATCTGGAACGCAAGTTGGAAGACTTGAACGACTTATTGAGCGAACAATCATAGTTTCACGCTAACCCGTGGAATCGTTCTTTGAAGATCTGGAACTGCCTGTTCAGCGCATTTGGTAAACTCAACACTATCAACACATCAATCGGTCTACTCGCGCTCTGTAAAAACAGGCCTCATTCCCCTCGGGGAAGTACCTTCTGGTGCCGGTGGACGTTTGCGCAACGCGGTGGCCACAAGCGTATTATTTGGAGTTTACGCATCTCCAAGAGCAGGCAGTTTCTCTTTGTTTCCTCCTCATTTTTCGAGTAAAAACAGAGTTTAAAATGTTATTACTCAGCATCACAAACACTACTTGGATTATTATTGCCGCAGCGGCTTTGGTCGTGGGCCTTGCGGTGGGTTATTTCATCACGTCCACCCTGCTGAAAAAAGCGGTCACCAAAGAAGAACAGGCTTTGCTCGAAGAAGCCAAGGAAAAGGCCGAAGTCATTAAGAAAGAGCGCATTCTGCAAGCCAAGGAGAAGTTCCTCCAGATGAAGGACGAACATGAAAAGGCTTGCGAAGAACGCAACCGCGCCGCCCAAAAGGTGGAGCAGAAGGCCAACCAATTGAAGCAGGACGCCAGCCAGAAGATGGACGAGGCACAACGCAAAGCCAAAGAGGTGCAAGCCGCCCAGCAGAAGCTGGAAAGCCAGATAGAGACCTTCAACAAAAAAAAGGCTGACCTCGACCGCATGCACAGCGAAGCCTCCAAGAAATTGGAGACCATCTCAGGCCTCTCCGCCAAGGAAGCCAAGGAACAACTCGTTGAGCTGATCAAGGAAGAGGCCCAGGCCGATGCTATGGTCTATGTGAAGGAAGTCACCGAAGAGGCCAAGATGAGCGCTGCCCAAACGGCCAAGAAGATCGTGCTGGAGACCATCCAACGCACGGCTTCGGAAACGGCTATCGAAAACACCGTCAGCGTATTCAATATTGAGAATGATGAGATTAAGGGTCGTATCATCGGTCGCGAAGGCCGTAACATCCGCACCCTCGAGTCGCTCACAGGCGTCGAAATCATCATCGACGACAGCCCGGATGCCATTCTCATTTCTGGTTTCGATCCCATCCGCCGCGAAATCGCCCGCCTCTCCTTGCAAAAGCTCGTCGTCGACGGCCGTATCCACCCCGCCCGTATCGAAGAGGTGGTGCATAAGGTGGAAAAGCAAGTGGATCAAGAGATTATGGAGACCGGTAAGCGTACTTCCATCGACCTCGGTATCCATAACCTCAACCCCGAGCTGATCAAGATGATTGGTCGCATGAAATACCGCACCAGTTATGGCCAAAACCTGTTGCAGCACTCCATCGAGACTGCCAAGCTCTGCGCCACCATGGCTGCTGAACTCGGCCTCAACGTGAAGGCTGCCAAGCGCGCTGGTCTCTTGCACGACATCGGTAAAGTGGCTGAAAATGAGGAAGAACTGCCGCACGCCATCTTGGGTATGAAGGTCGCCGAGCGTCTCAAGGAGAAACCCGACATCTGCAACGCTATCGGTGCTCACCACGAGGAAATCGAGATGGACAACCTGATTTCGCCTATCGTGCAGGTGTGCGACGCCATCTCTGGTGCCCGTCCGGGTGCCCGTCGTGAGGTGGTGGAGGCCTACATCCAGCGTCTCAACAAGTTGGAGGAGATGGCCATGAGCTATCCGGGTGTGGTGAAGACCTACGCCATTCAGGCTGGTCGTGAGCTGCGTGTCATCGTGGGTGCCGACAAGGTGAGCGACCAAGACGCCGACCGCATCGCCTACGATCTCTCGAAGCAGATCCAGACCGAGATGACCTATCCGGGTCAAATCAAGATCACGGTGATCCGCGAAACGAGAGCCGTCCAGTACGCAAAGTAACTTTATCTTTGTTGGCTGTTAGCTATTAGCTATTAGCCGTTAGCTATCGGGCAACCGAGCTAATAGCTAATGGCTAAATGCTAAAAGCCAAACAGCCAACTTGTTCAAAACCTGAATCTATGATAAGAGAAGAAGTCGTCTTCGGTCCCATCCACAGCCGTCGTCTCGGTAGCTCGTTGGGAATCAATTTGTTGCCTGAAAAGGGTAAGATTTGCACTTTCGACTGCATTTATTGCGAGTGCGGGTGGAACAAGGATGGTCGTGACGACACCCAACTGCCTTCGGCAGAAAAGGTGCGCAAAGCCTTGGAAACCAAGTTGCAGCAATGTCAAAAAAATGGCGTTAACATCGACTCCATCACTTTCAGTGGCGACGGTGAGCCGACCATCAATCCTGAGTTTCCGCAAATCATTGACAACACGATAAGACTTCGTGACCAGTATTATCCCAATTCGAAGATCACCGTGCTGTCGAATGCCACGATGGTACATAAACCTAAGGTTTTCAACGCTTTGCGCAAGGTCGACAACCCGACAATGAAAATCGATGCACCAACTAACGAATGGATTGAAAAGATCAACCATCCCGCGCCGGGCTACGACATCCATCGTGTGGTGGAGGCTTTGAAACAATTCAAAGGTGACTTCATCCTTCAGACTATGTTCTTGAAGAGCAAGAACTTCGACTCGTCAAGCGCTGAAGTCTTGAATGGCTGGATGGGCATCGTCCGTCAGTTAAAGCCGCGCGAAATCATGGTCTACACCATCGATAGGCCGACTCCAGAGGAAGGCTTGCAAAAGTTCACGGTGGATGAGATGAGAGCATTTGTGCAGCCGCTCATCGACGAAGGATTTGTGATTCAAATCAAGGGATAAGCTTATTCCACGCCCACATTCATTCTTCCCATCAACCTTTGCCAAGGCGAGAGGAAAGCAAACAGGAAATCGTAAAGGATAAGTCCTGGGAGCAGGCCTTTTTCGCCCAAACGCTTGGATGCCTTGTGGTAGATAAACAGTTGGCTGCCAAAGCGTAAGAGGAAGAAAAACACCAAGATGGGAATGTAAAACACCTCGCCGCCAGTGATGGTGAAGGCTGGCTTGGCGCAGAGGGCAAGCAGCGCAATAAAGGACGCATAGAAGAAGAACTGCGAGACGTAGAACAGACTCAACATCAGGCGTGATCTTGAGTCGTATTTCGACACTGTGGAGTAGCGGCTGCTCTTCTGTCGCATCCAGAGGTGGAAACTGCTGGGCGGGGTGGTGAGGATGGCGTCTTCAGCGTCGATGAGGACTTCCGTATTCTTTCTGGTGGCCACTTGGTTGATGAACAAATCGTCGTCGCCAACGGCCGTGGTGTAATGCGAGATGAAGCCTTGGTTCCTGTAGAACAGCTCTTTACGATACGACAGGTTCTTGCCGATACCCATATAGGCATGACGGTTCAAAGCAGCCGAGAGATAGAGTAGGCCGTTTTGGAGTGAGTCGAAACGCATGATGCGGTTTAGGCTGCTCTTTTTCTGCACGTAGGGACTGTAGCCGATGACGATTTCGGTTTTGTTGTTGTAGCGGTTCACCACGCTGCGCAGCCATTGGTCGTTGACTGGCATGCAGTTGCAGTCAGTGAGGACAATGAGGTCGTTTTGTGCCGACTTGATGCCCATCGAGAGCGGGAACTTCTTGCCGTTGAAGAAGTTGAGGTGCTGTTTGAGTTGAACGGGTTTCACACGGCTCTCCTTGCGCTCGAGGTCTTTCAGATATTCCTCGGTTTCGTCGTCAGAACAGTCGTTCACCACAACGATTTCAAAATCAGGGTAATCCTGCTGGAGTAATGCTGGGATGAGTTCGATGAGATATTCGTAGGCATCACGCGCACAGAGCACTACTGAGACAGGCTCCAATTCTTCGTCCAATTTCGGGCGCGCGTTCCTCTTGTAGAAAGCCACTTTCGAGAAAAAGCCCCAATGATAGATCAATTGGATGATGAGGCAGACTCCAAAGACAATTAAAATGATGAAACTAAGGCTGTTATAGTTAAAACTGAATTGCATCGTTTCGATATGTTTTAGTTTTGCAAAGGTAATAAAAATGTGGATTTCTTGATGGCAAAAAGCAAGTTTTTTGAAAGATAATTCGATGATGAGATTCCTTAGGGAATGGAGTTGTCATTTGTTCTGTTTAACAGCGGCGGCTTGTGTCGTTTACAGTTGGTAGGCTCAACCCGCCGCCGCTTTTAGATTAATGACCTACCTCCATTCCCCGCAGGGGAATCTTTGGACTTGCATTGAAAAAAGTCGTACTTTTGCGCAAAATTACAACGATGAAATTCACTATTGCAGCTAATGACCCCAAAAGCAATGCCCGTGCAGGTATCCTGAACACCGACCATGGCCCGATTGAAACCCCGATTTTTATGCCGGTAGGCACGGCAGGTACGGTGAAGGCATGCCACTTGCGCGACGTGCGTGATGAGGTGAAAGCGCAAATCATCTTGGGCAACACCTATCATCTCTATCTGCGCCCAGGCTTGGAGGTGCTGGAAACCGTCGGAGGTTTGCATAAGTTCAATGGTTGGGATCGCCCCATCTTGACGGATAGTGGTGGCTTTCAGGTATTTTCACTCACGGGTATCCGTAAGATGAAGGAGGAAGGTGTGACCTTCCAGTCGCATATCGACGGCTCGCGCCATCTATTCACTCCCGAGCGCGTGATGGACATACAGCGGAGTATTGGTGCCGACATCATGATGGCCTTCGACGAATGCACGCCTGGCACAGCAGACTATAAATATGCCAAGCCTTCCATGGAGCGCACCCATCGCTGGCTTGACCGCTGCATCGAACGGTTTAATGCCACCGAACCCAAGTATGGCTATGAGCAAGCATTGTTCCCCATCGTCCAAGGCTGCGTCTATCGCGACTTGCGTGAGCAGTCGGCCGAATACATCGCCTCAAAAAATGCTGTCGGCAATGCCATCGGTGGTTTGGCTGTGGGCGAGCCGACGGAGACGATGTACGAGATGATTGAATTGGTGAACACTATCTTGCCGAAAGACAAACCCCGTTACCTGATGGGTGTGGGTACGCCAGCCAATATCCTTGAAAGCATCTCGCGTGGCGTGGATATGTTCGACTGCGTGATGCCTACGCGCAACGGTCGTAATGGCATGATTTTCACCTCCGAAGGCATTATCAACATCAAGAATGAGAAATGGAAACTCGACTTCTCGCCTGTCGACCCCAACGGTGAAACTTTCGTCGATGCACAATATACGAGGGCCTATCTGCGTCATCTCTTCGTCGCAGGCGAGATCCTTGGCCCCATGATTGCCAGCTTGCACAACATTGGTTTCTACCTTTGGTTGGTGCGCGAAGCAAGGAAACACATCATCGCCGGCGACTTCGCTGAATGGCGCGACGTGATGCTCCAAAAAGTTACAAGAAGGCTTTAAGTCCCGCGCCTCGGAGTCTCGCAGTCTCATAGTCCCGCAGTCAAAAAAAGTAAATGAGAAAAATAGACGCATATATCTTCAAGAAGTATCTTGGCACTTTCTTCTTTGCCATCTCGATGCTGCTTTTGGTCGTCATCATCTTTGACTTGTCCGAGAACATCGACAGCTTCCTGAAACATAATGCGCCCTGGCAACGCGTGGTGGTCGACTATTACATCATGTCGATTCCCTATTATATCAACCTGTTCATACATCTTTTCGCATTTATCGCCGTGGTGTTTTTCACCTCCAAGATGGCCGCCCGTACCGAGATTGTAGCAATCTTGAGTAGTGGCATCAGCTTTTGGCGCTTTCTCTTTCCCTATATGTGGGCTGCCATATTAATTGCTGTTATGTCGCTTTATTTTGGCAACTTCTTGATTCCCAGGACCAACGAAATACGACGCCAGTTTAAGGATGAGTATGTGGAGAAGCTGAGCCAAAGTGCTGGACGCAATGTGCATGTACAGATGAGCAAGGACGAATTCGTGTATGTGGAGAGCTATAACATCGCCAAGCAACACGGCTACAAGTTTTCATGGGAAAAATATGATGGTAATGAGTTGAAATACAAGGTGATGGCGGATATGCTCTATCATGATACACTGGCCCTCAATAGCTGGAAAATCGACCCGTATGCCATCCGCCACATCGACGGACGGGAGGAAAGTATTGTGAAAGGTCGCAACCTCGACACCATCATCAACCTGTATCCGACCGATCTCTACAAGATGAAGGAAGACTTCGAAGAGATGAACTTCTTTGAGTTGCGCGACCAAATACGTGGCATGAAAGAGAAAGGCTCAGAAGGTGTGAAAGCCTATCAGGTGGAGATGCACACCCGCATGTCCGCCCCTGCTGCTGTACTTATTCTGACACTTATTGGCGCAGCCTTGTCGAGCCGAAAGATTAGGGGAGGCATTGGAATGCATCTTGGCATCGGCATCACCATCGCCTTTGCCTACATCCTCTTCATGCAGATTTCAAAGTCGTTTGCCATCTCTGGCAGCTTGTCGCCTTTCCTCGCCGCTTGGATCCCCAATTTCATCTTTTGCGTGCTAGGCATCTATCTGTTGATAAAAGCGCCAAAATAAGCTGAAACTCAGTAAGTTATTATTTTTCTGCAAAAAATTAGGCTCCTTTTGCCGACTTTTCTTTATTTTAGCAACTTCTTATCACCCTTAAACTAGAGTATTATGCATATCGCAGTAGCTGGTAACATAGGCTCGGGCAAGACCACCCTGACTGGGCTCTTAGCCAAGCATTTCAACTGGAAGCCTCATTATGAGGAGGTGGAGCACAATCCTTATCTCGATAGTTTCTATGAAGACATGCAACGCTGGTCGTTCAACATCCAGATCTTCTTCCTCAACAGCCGTTTCCGCCAGGTGATGGATATCCGCAACAGTGGAGAGGATGTTATTCAGGATCGCACCATTTACGAGGATGCCCATATCTTCGCGGCCAACCTCTATTCCATGGGCTTGATGGAAACCCGTGACTTTGAGAACTATAAGTCGCTCTTTGAGCTGATGACCAAGTTCCTCCAGCCGCCCGATTTGCTGATTTACCTCCGTGCTTCGGTGCCTACTTTGATTAGACATATCGCCAAACGTAACCGCGAGTTTGAACAGTCGATCAGCATCAGCTACCTGACCAACCTCAATGAACGTTACGAGGAATGGATCAACAACTACCACGAAGGAAAGCTGCTCATCATCGACACTGATAACCTTGAACTCGAAAATCCCGAAGACTTGAGCACCGTGGTCGACCGGATTGAAGCTTCACTTAATGGATTGTTCTGAAAATGAAAGTTATAGGAATTATTCCCTCTCGTTATGCCTCGACGCGCTTCCCAAGCAAGCCTTTATCCATGATCAAAGGGAAGACGATGATCCAACGTGTTTGGGAACAGGCTTGGAAATCGAAATTGGACGCTGTCGTGGTTGCCACCGATGACATGCGTATCGCCGACGAAGTTTTGAAGTTCGGTGGTCAATACGTGTTGACCGACCCCAACCATCGCAGTGGTACTGATCGTTGTCGCGAGGCCATGTATATGGTTGGAGGCCAATATGATGCCGTGGTCAATATCCAAGGTGACGAACCTTTTATTGACCCTGAGCAAATCAACCAAGTCATCGAGTTGATAGGCCGTGTTGATACGCAGCTGGCATCGTTGGCCAAACGTATTGAGGATGCGGAAGAGCTTTTCAGTCCCAATGTGGTGAAAGTGGTGATGGATAAACAAGGTAACGCGCTGTATTTCAGTCGTAATCCAATTCCTTTCATGCGCAATCTGGACCATGATAAATGGTTGCAAAAGGGTGAATTCTACAAGCATATCGGTCTATATGCATACAAGACTGAGACTTTGTGTAAAGTTGCTGAAATGCAGACTACTCCGCTTGAAGAGGCTGAGTCGTTGGAGCAACTGCGCTGGTTGGAAAACGGCTTGCACATCCGTATGGGCATCACACAACGCGAAAGCATCTCCATTGACACACAGGAAGACCTTGAAAAAGCCATACAATTCGCTCAGAATCAACTGAAAGAATAAGATGATTTCGATTGCTGAAGCCATATCAGACCTTTTGTTTGTACGCGACACAGTGGTGGTGCCAGGCTTGGGTGCTTTCGTGAAGAAACCCATTTCGGCCAAGGTGAACCCCGTGGCGAATTACTTCGCCATGCCTTCGAGCGAGCTTGTCTTTGATGCTGGCTTGCGCGAGGATAACGATTTGGTTGTCAATTATATGTCGGAGAAAAACGACATTCCCAAGGAAGAAGCCCAGAAGCTGCTTTCGATGTTTGTTTCCGATTGCTTCAATAGCCTCAAGCAAGGGAAGAAGATGGTGTTGAACCAAATTGGCACCTTGTCGTATGATTGGGCCAACGATTTTGTGTTTGAACAGGACGATTCTGTCAATTACAATGCTGATGCCTTTGGATTGTGTGACTTCAAGCCTGAGCCAGTATTGCGCTCGAAGACGAAGGATGAAATTAAGACCGAAATCGAACAGCAACAGAAAGACAAGAATACGCCCATGAGTGTTGACGAAAAGGCTGTGCATGAGAGAGATAAACGCGATGACGAGGACGATGAACCAAGGCGCGGTTTGGCATGGTTGTGGATCTTGATAGGCCTCTTACTGGTGGCAGGAATCATCTACGGATTGTATTATTTCAAGGTTATCAGATTCCCTTGGCGGCAGGAGCAGAGACCTGTCGTGACCGAGCCTAAGACTTATACTTTGCCCTTCTATCAGAAGACTTGGGAGTGGGAAGAGCCTGTGGTTCAAGATACAACACAGGTGGTTCGCGATACAGTCAAGACTCCAGCGGAACAGCAGCCCGTGGAAAAGACGATAGAACAACCTGCAGCTCAATCGGTTACGCAACCCGTTGAACAGCCGAAAGTTCAGCCAGTTGAGCAACATAAGACACAGCCTATAGAGCAGACGAAGCCACAAGCTGTAGAGCAGACGAAGCCACAAGCTGTAGAGCAACGGAAACCACAACCTGTTGAGCAGCCAAAAGTTCAGTCCTCGGCTACCTCTTCGGAGGGCAGCATTCTCATTATTGGCGGTTGCTTCGGTGTGGAGGAGAATGCCATTAAGTTGACCAATACCTTGAAGGAAAAAGGTTATGCAGGAGCCTTGTATGAAATGCATTACAACATGTGGTATGTTTCGTTTGGCCGCTATAAAACCGATGAAGAGGCTGCTGCTGCCTTGCGGGAAATCAGGGCCAACACCGAATACAA
Organism: uncultured Bacteroidia bacterium; assembly: GCA_902794155.1. GTDB lineage: Bacteria > Bacteroidota > Bacteroidia > Bacteroidales > F082 > Limimorpha. The sequence goes on along the minus strand of CADBGN010000014.1, from coordinate 35,349 downwards.
GGCATGGATCTTCAAAGAAGCCCCGTAGGGGCGACAGCAAAACAGGCAGGCGGTGTAAACCCCTGCCGACAAAAACAATGACGACCGAATAGCCCCGTAGGGGCGACAGAATGTAAGCAGGCGGTGTAAACCCTGCTGACAACAAAGGTAACGACCAAAAAGCCCCATAGGGGCGACAGGATATTAGAACAATGTCAAAAAAGAACAAATTAGAGCGATTTGCCGAGAACAAGACCTTCCCCAACTTGTTCGAATACAGCTATGAGCGTATCATGAGCGAAGGCTTCCCCCTGCAAGGGAAGTGGCATGCCGACTTCTTCCACAACGATAACCCCATCGTGTTGGAGTTGGGTTGTGGCAAGGGTGAGTACACGGTTGGCTTGGCTCGTGCGCATCGCGACATTAATTATATAGGTGTCGACATCAAAGGCGCGCGTATCTGGCGCGGTCTGAAGCAATCGAACGAGGAAGGCCTGAAGAACGTGGCGTTTCTCCGTGCCCGCATCGACCAAATCGAGCATTTCTTTGCTAAGGATGAAGTGGCTGAGATTTGGGTCACTTTTCCCGACCCACATCCTGGTGAGGGCGAACGCAATGCACGCCATCGCCTTACCTCGCCCGAGTTCCTCAACCGGTATCGCAAGATCGTCCGTCCCGACGGCATCCTCAACCTCAAGACCGACAGCCCCATCATGTACGAGTTCACTCTCCACGAAGTGGTGGAACCCCAAGGTCTGCCGTTGCTTTATGCCACAGACGACCTCTACGCGAACGATGACAACCTCGAGGTGAAGACCATCCGCACTTTCTATGAACAGATGTGGCTTGATCAAGGCCTAACCATCAAATACATCCGATTCAAGATAAATCCATAATACTCTGGCTTCTGGCCTCTGGCTTCTGGCAGCTTCACATAATGCCAAAAGTTCAAGCCTCTGTTCAAGCTTCCAACGGCCAGTAGCCAACGATTAAACAGTTAAACAATCAACACTTCAACAATATGTATACAGAAGACAAACAACTCTACATCGCACATTCCGACAACGGTCCCATCTATATGATAGGTAAGATGGCCAACCGCCACGGCATGATTGCAGGTGCCACGGGTACGGGTAAGACCGTCACCCTGCAGGTGCTTGCCGAAACCTTCTGCGAGGCTGGCGTGCCTTGCTTCATGGCCGACATGAAAGGCGACCTCTCGGGCATCAGCCAGCCGGGACAGATGAGCAGCTTCATCGAAAAGCGCTGTCCCGAATTTGGCATCGAGAACCCCGACTTCCATGGCTGCCCCACACGTTTCTTCGATGTGTATGGCGAGCAGGGTCACCCCCTCCGTGCCACCATTTCGGAGATGGGTCCCCAACTGCTGGCCCGTCTGCTCGACCTCAACGAGACCCAAACGGGCATCCTCAACATCGTCTTCAAGATTGCTGACGACCAAGGTCTGCTGCTCATCGACATGAAGGACCTGCGGATGATGCTCGACTATGTGGCCAAGAACGCCAAGGAGTTCACCACGACCTACGGAACGGTGTCGTCGGTGAGCGTGGGTGCCATCCAGCGTGCCTTGTTGGCCTTGGAGGCCGAAGGCGGCGAGATCTTCTTCGGCGAGCCTTCATTCAATGCCTTGGATTTCCTCCAAACCGAAGGCGGTCGCGGCGTGATGAACGTGCTTGCTGCCGACAAGCTGATGCTCAATCCAAAGCTTTATTCCACCTTCCTGTTGTGGCTGCTGAGCGAACTCTACGAACAGTTGCCCGAAGTCGGTGACCTCGAATTGCCCAAGCTGGTGTTCTTCTTCGACGAGGCCCACATGTTGTTCAAGGACACCTCCAAGGCCCTGATTGACAAGATCGAACAGGTCATCCGCTTGGTGCGTTCCAAGGGCGTGGGTGTTTATTTCGTCACCCAAAGCCCGAGCGACATCCCGGAAGTCATTGCCGGACAATTAGGTAACCGTGTTCTTCATGGATTGCGAGCCTATACTCCCAAAGACCAGAAGACCGTCAAGGCGGCGGCACAGACCTTCCGTGCCAACCCCAACTTCAATACCGAAGCAGCCATCCTCGAACTTGGCACAGGTGAGGCCTTGGTCTCCTTCCTCGACGCAAAGGGTGCACCTTGCATTGTCGAGCGAGCCAAGATTCTCTTCCCGTTGAGCCAAATCGGTGCCATCACCGAGGGACAGCGCACTGCTTTGATCCGCAACTCGCGCCTCTATGGCATCTACGACAAGAGTTTCGACCGCGAGAGCGCTTACGAGCTCCTCCTCGAACAACAGAAGCAGGAAGAGAAACGTCGCCAGCGTGAAGAAGAAGAGGAAGAGAAGCGCCTGGCCAAGGAAGCGAAGGAAAAGGAACGCTCAAGAAGTACCAGCTCGCGCAGCACAAGCTCCAAGAAAAAGTCGACCACAAGGAAAGCCGTCGAGAAGACCATCAACACGACGGCGACGACCTTCGGGCGTCAACTCGGAAAGTCGATTTTCCGAGGGCTTTTGGGCGGGATCTTCAAGAAGTAATGAAAGGGAGCTTCAAAATGTTGCTCCGTAGGAGCTTTCGTTTAATAACAAAATACAATATTCCAGTAAGTTATGCTCCGTAGGAGCTTTCTGGTGTCTGGTTTTTAGAAGTTCATTTAAAAAGGAAGGCCGTAGCCTTCCTTTTTTAGTCATTTCCAATCTCTTTCAGCATCGGCACAAACTTGAAGTCGCCGAATTCCTCTTTTTTTAGTGAACCATCTTCCATTTTGGTGACCCTCAGCATGGTCTGCCCGTCGCCTTCGGCGTTGTCCATCGGAATGACCATGATGCCAGTGGGTTTCAGTTGCTCAATGAGTTTCTCAGGGATGCTCGGTGCACCGGCAGTGATGATGATGCGATCGAAGGGCTGGTAGGTGGTCAAGCCTTCGTAGCCGTCGCCTAAGAAAGTCTTTACCCGAAACGAAAGCTGTTCAAGGATTTCCTTGGTCTTGAAGAAGAGGTTGCGTTGTCGCTCGATGCTGAACACCTTGGCGCCCATGGCAGCCAACACACAGGCCTGGTAGCCTGATCCTGTGCCGATTTCAAGCACCTTCATGCCTTTCTTCACTTGCAGCAGCTGCGTCTGGAAGGCGACGGTGTGCGGCTGCGAGATGGTTTGTCCCGAGCCGATGGGGAAGGCCTTGTCCTGATAGGCGAGTTCGACAAAGGAGGAGTCGAGGAAGATATGGCGCGGCACCTCGTTGATGGCCGATAGCACAGCTTCGTCGGTGATGCCCTTGGTGCGCAACAGTTCGACGAGTTGCTGGCGTAGTCCTTTGTGGCGGTAGTTGTCTTCTAAAGAGGTATTCACGCTGCGAAATTACGCTAAAATCTGACGCTATGAAATGATAAAAAACACTATTTTTGCCGAAATTTTGAAATATGCTGAGAATAGGTGTTTTAGGTGCAGGGCATCTGGGCAAAATCCATATCAACTGCATCAAGCAGATAGAGAAGTACGATTTGGTCGGCTTTTATGACCCAGCAGAGGAGACGGCCAAGCAGGTGGAAGCCGAGATGGGCGTACGGTGTTTCGATTCCATCGACGCTTTGATCGACGCCGTAGATGTGGTCGACATTGTCACCCCCACCATCCGTCATTTCGAATGTGCCTCCAAGGCCTTGCAGAAGCGCAAGCATGTCTTCATCGAGAAACCCATCGTGGCCACGCCCGACGAGGCCAACGCTTTGAAAAAGCTTGCCGATAAGGCTGGCGTCAAGGTGCAGGTGGGCCATGTGGAGCGTTTCAACCCGGCTTTTGTTGCGGCTGAACCTTTCATCCAAGACCCGCTCTTCATCGAAGCACATCGCTTGGCCTTGTTCAACCCGCGCGGTACCGATGTTCCAGTTGTACTTGACCTTATGGTACATGATCTCGACATCCTGCTCACCATCGTCAAGTCGCCCGTTGTACACATCAGCGCCAGTGGTGTGAGCATCGTCAGCCCGACACCCGACATCACCAATGTGCGCATCGAGTTTGAGAACGGCACAGTAGCCAACCTCACCGCATCGCGCCTGTCGATGAAGAACATGCGTAAGACCCGCATCTTCCAAAAAGGTGCCTACATCACGGTGGATTTCTTGGACAAGGTGGCTGAGATTTTCCGCATCAACGACGAAGTGGACGAGAGCAACCCACTCTCTGCGACCATCACCTTGGGCGATGGTTCTGAGAAACAAATCACCTTCGAACGCCCCGAGATTCATCCCATCAACGCCATCAAGACGGAGCTCGAGAGTTTCTATGACGCTATCATTCACAACACTACGCCTGCCGTCACCATCGACGACGGCATCAACGTGTTGAAGCTGGCTTACCGCATCTTGGCCGCCGTGGATGAAGCCATTGCCAAGGTGCAGAAATAAAAGCCGTTTGAAACAATATTCATGAAGCCCCGTCGTTACCTTATTAAATATAGTTCTATGACAAGGAATTCTATCTTTTCTGTCATGCTGGGTTTCCTTTTCCTTGCTATGACAGCTTCTTCGTGCAACAAGTTTGAAGGCTCGCAAACCGTGCCCTCTTACATTCATATCGAGTCCATCGAAGTGGATTCGCTCACGGATTATTTTGTCTACGGCGCCAACACGAGTAAAATCACAGATGCATGGGTGTATGTAGACGACAATCCTATCGGCTGCTATGAACTCCCGAGCACCTTCCCAGTTCTGAAGAAAGGTCCCCACAAAGTGTCCATCTATGGTGGCATTAAAGTAGATGGCAGGTCGCCAGCTCGTGATAGGTATCCTTTCTATAGTCCTCGCATCTACCAAAACCTGAATCTTGTTGAAGATAGTATTATCAACTTAAATCCTTCGTTGACTTATTATCCCATTGGCGAAGGCGTCAATGTGGCTTGGATGGAGGACTTTGAGAATACCAATTCCTTGTTGTCATACGGAAACAGCGATACCAGCATGGTGCGCTTCACGGGCAGTGGGGCATGGCATTCGGCCAATTCGTTCTTCTCGGGCAAGGTGGAATTGCCGCCCGATACAATGGATTTCACTGTTATCACCGCGGATGAATTCGATTTCTACAAAGGTACCAATGGCGTGTATTGCCTTTTGGAGATGGACTACAACTGCAACGATACTTTCTTCGTTGGTGTCCAATACTATAAGAACTATCAATTGGAGATGATGCCCTTGGTGAAGGTGACGCCTACCGACAAGCAACATGACAGACCGCAGCGTTGGAACAAGATCTACATCAACATTGGCCATATCATGAACGACAATGTGAATTCCAACTATTTCAAAGTCTACCTTACTTCAGACCTAACTACTGACCAGGATATTCTTTATGGCCAAGTGTATCATCCTATCAATGAGCCGCGTTACTATTATTTCGACAACCTGAAACTGCTCTATCGAAACTTTAACCAATGAACAAGAAAAGGTTAGCATCGCTCTATTTTGTCGTCGATTGGTTGGCTTCCATTCTGGCGTGGTCCTTGTTTTACTTTTTCCGCAAGGCACATGAAGACCTTTACATCAACTATTGGGACCGCATCACGAATTCGTTCAACACGCCGAGTTTTTGGCTAGGTGTGATCATCATCCCCATTTGTTGGCTCATCCTTCATGCCGTGACCGGTGCCTACGAGAAGGTCTACCAAAAGTCGAGGTTGAAAGAGTTGGGACAGACGTTTTTCATCACCTTGTTGGGCGTTGTCGTGCTTTTCTTTGTGGTTATCTTGGATGATGAAGTAGCTTCTTACAAGTCTTATTATCAGTCGTTTATAGCATTATTTACTCTCCAGTTTGTCATCACATACATCCCGCGTGTCATCATCACCACTTCGGTGATTTCGAGGATTCGAAACAAGAAGATTGGGTTCAACACGCTTATTGTGGGCAGCAACGACAATGCCTGCGCCATCTTCAAGGAGATTGAGGAGGAGGTGAAACCTTCTGGTCGCCGTTTGATCGGGTTCCTCAATGTGTACGACAAAAAGGAATACAAACTTGCGGATTATCTACCACGTTTGGGTTCGTACCATGAGATTGAACAGATCGTGAAGGAACACAACGTGGAAGAGGTTATCATCGCCATCGAGCGCTCCGAGGTGGAGACGATGAAAGTGCTGCTCTCGGTGGTTGACACGACAGAAGCCAACGTGAAGATTATTCCAGCCATGCAGGATCTAGTCTTTGGCACCGTCAAGCAATCGGCCATTTGGCAGGCACCTTTGGTGCAGGTCACGCCTGAGCTGATGCCTATCTGGCAAAGGGTGGTGAAACGCGCTTTTGATATTGTGGCTTCCATTTTGGCTCTCGTCATCCTTTCACCAGTGTTCCTGCTGTGTGCCATCATTGTGAAGGCCACATCGAAAGGACCGGTTTTCTATGTGCAGGAACGTATCGGCAAAGGTGGCAAACCCTTCAAAATGTCGAAGTTCCGCAGCATGAGGGTCGATGCCGAGTCGAGCGGCACGCCACAGCTATCGAGTGACGACGATCCACGCATCACCAAGTTCGGTAAGTTCATGCGCAAGGTGCGCCTCGACGAGATCCCACAGTTCTGGACCGTGCTGAAAGGAGACATGTCGCTGGTGGGCTACCGTCCCGAACGTCAGTATTTCATCGACAAGATCATGGAAAAAGCGCCTTACTATCGCTTGTTGCTCAAGGTGAAGCCTGGCATCACCAGTTGGGGTGAGGTGAAATATGGTTATGCCGAGAATGTCGATGAAATGATTGAGCGATTGAAATACGACGTCCTCTACATCGAGAATGTGAATCTTGCTCTCGATATCAAAATCTTGATTTACACGGTTCTGATTGTTATCCAGGGGCGCGGGAAGTAAGAACAATTTGTCATTTCGTTCAACATTCTTTTTGAAATCGTCGGATTGTTTTTCCATTTTGTGTGCGCGTTTTTGTATTTTTGTATTTTTGTTCCATTAAACAAAAATGTGACATTGCTCTCATTTGGTGGAAAAAGTCAAGAATACTTTGGAATTTAACAATCAAAACAATTTAATAAAACTAAAACAAATGAAGAAAAACAGACTATTCATCATGCTTTTCGCCCTCCTCACCTTCGGGCAGACGGCTTGGGCGCAGTGGACGGGTAGCGGCACCCCGTCCGACCCGTACCGTATTAACTCGACTAGCGATTGGGAGCTGTTGTGCACCAATGTGAACAACGGCACCAGCACCTACAATGGAAAGTTCTTTGTGCTGAAGGCGGACCTCAACGTGGAAGAGACCTTCACAGGCACTCCCACCAAACAGGTAGGCTCTAGTAAGGACCGTAGCTTCCAAGGCTATTTCGAAGGCAATGGGCATACGATCAACGTCAACTACGTCGATAACAGAGGTAGCGGCGATATTTGCGCCCCTTTCCGCATCATCAAGGATGCCACCATTAGGGACCTTCGTGTGACGGGATATATCTACAAAAATGCAGGCAAGCACGCAGGCGGCATCGTCGGACAATCTTTCGGTGATGTCCACCTCACCAATTGCCGTTCCAGTGTCGATATCCATTCCAATACCAATGGCGACGGAAGCCACGGTGGCATCGTGGGAATTGTGAGTTGCATCTATAATCAAATCAACAATATTTATCTCGACAACTGCCTCTTCGACGGCAAACTGCGTACAAACGGTTCCCGGACAAAATGTTGGGGCGGTCTCATAGGATGGATCACAGATGACCATTATGAATATCATGAAAACACTACTGACCATACGATCGAAGACCCGCCTTGTGCTGATTTCACCAACTGCCTATTCGCGCCTACTGAAGTCAGTATCAACACAAGCGGCTCTAAAACTTTCATCCGTTATGGTGGTTATCGCCACTTTACCAACTGCTACTACACTACTTTGATCAACGATGCACAAGGCAACACAAATGCTGCCAATTTTGAAAAAGAAACGCTCTGTGCAGCCCTTCAAGGTGCGTGGGAAATCTTCGAAGGCGCGGTGGCACCTATCATCGGCAGTCATCCGCTCAATGGCGCCGGCACCGTCTCATCGCCTTTCCAGATCCGTAATGAAGACGACTGGCATGCCTTCGCTTCCAATGTTTACTTAGGAGAAGGCTATCAGGGCAAGTATGTCAAGCTGTACAGTGTCATTAGAACCTCGCGTATGGTGGGCTACTATGATGAGCCAGCGGCACATCCCAACGTGCCTACCATCAGAGAATTCAAAGGCACCTTCGACGGTAATGGCTTCACACTGTATTTCGAGCGGACATTCTCGGCCGGTGATTTCAACAAAGACTATTGTGCTCCGTTCCGTTGCATTTACGGTGCCACCATCAAGAACCTTGTTGTTGAAGGCAGCATCACCACCTCTCACCAATTCGCAGCAGGCCTCGTAGCCTACGCCAACGGATCGAATTCTTCCATGTCTACCGAACACAACACCATTGAAAACTGCCGCGTCAGCCTCTCCCTTATCAGCAACGTCAATGGCGACGGCACCCACGGTGGCTTTATTGCTATCAACAAAAAACCCTATGCTCTTGATTACGCTTCCATTAATAACAGAATCATAGGCTGCATCTTCGATGGCAAGTTGCTTGGACCTAACACCAACAGTTGCGGCGGCTTTGTGGGTTGGACGGAAGTTTACAACCCCGTTATCCCTTACATCTCCATTATCAACTGTATGTTCGCGCCAAGTGAAATCACCATGCAAGACACCTACTCCCAGACATTTGCCCGCTGCAGCAATTATAATTACGACCCAGAAATCATCAACAGCTACTACAAAATGCCTTTTGGTGGTGAACAAGGCAAACTCCGTCACAGAATCAAGCGTGGCGACTATGATGTCACCATCGAGTTAGCTGGCACCCTTACCGAGTACGGTGTCAGCCACATCATGAGCAATGGCTCAGGTATGCATCATGACGGATACCTTTATGGTGGCGCTGGAGATAATATATCACTCAACCTCAGCTGTAGAGCGCCACAAAACATGATTTGTGACTATTATATGGCCAGTGCCGGAACCATCACTGGTGATAGCAACCCCTACACGCTGGCTATGCCCAACTCAGAGGTCAACATCACCGCCCACCTCATCCCTAAGCCTTGGGAAGGCGAGGGCACACGAGGCGATCCCTACCGCATTCAATACGCCAATCAGCTCGACAATCTCGCCACTTACGTCAATACGGGCAACAGATTCGAAAACACTTATTTCAAGGTGGTGGACAACCTTTATTACAGCCACACTGGCACTGACGGCGAAAACAACTATACTGCCATCGGCGGTAATTTACACCCATTCCAAGGACATTTCGATGGCAACAACAAGACCATTGAAGGCATCCGCATCCATAAGGATGGGAACAGTGATGATGTCGACAGCTACCAAGGCCTCTTTGGCTGTATCCAAGGCCCCGCTGCTGAGGTTAAAAATGTCATCCTCAGCGACGCTGTCATTACAGGTTACAACTATGTCGGCGGTATTGTGGGTTGCAACGATAAAGGCCCCGAAGATGACTTTGGCAGTTCCATCACCAACTGCAGAGTCACCAACACGGTCAATATCAAAGCCGCTCAAACTGGAGCCAGTATGCACGGCGGCATTGTGGGCGCAAACTATAGCGGTGTCATCAGCCATTGCACCAGCTCGGCCAACCTAAGCATGAACTCCGTTTCACGCGATAATATGAATTATGGAGGCATAGCAGGTCTGAGCAGTGGCGGTACGCTGAGCGACAACTTTGTCATCGACGCTGTTCTTCCTATGGCTGGTGCCAAAACTAGTGGCGCCATCATTGGCGGCAACTACGATGGCATTCTCATCCATAACTACTATGTCAATACTGAAGTATGGGGCGCTTACACTGGCATAGGCTGCCAAGATACCGATGTCACCGACAACGATGGCGCCATTGCAGGCAACATACGCAATATTGAAGGCTACGGCGATCTCGACGGCAGATGGGCTTTCATCGCTTCGCCAGTAACTGGAAACCAGGATCCTTTGACGGTCCTCAACCTCATCGGTGAAGAGACCGCTTTAGATGTCTACGACTACGACCTCTTCCGTTACAACCCATCGGCTGAACTGGAATGGGAAAACTACATCAAGTACGCCAACAACTTCAAGATTACCAACGGTAAGGGCTACCTCTATGCCCGACAGGAGGATGTTGTGCTGGATTTCAACGGTACGTATAATCTTGACGCTACCAAGGAAGTGCCCCTCCAAGATGGTTGGAACCTCGTGGGCAATCCCTTCCCGCGTGCGGCATACGTCGACAAGCCCTACTATAGCCTCAACAAATTAGGAAATTCCATTTTGATAAACCCAACCTCGGAGTTCGTCTCGCCTTGCTACGGAGTCGTTGTGGAAGGCCAAGGCGCCAACCAAAGCGTCACGTTCAGTACTACGTCTTTTTTCCAGCAGAGCGCTAATAATGGCGGTAACTTGAACATTACATTAACGACTGCGGAAACGGTTGATCGTGGTGATCATCCGGAGGCCTTGGTTATCGACAACGCCATCGTAAGTTTCAACGACGGCGAGCAGTTGGGCAAGTTCTATTTCGGCGACCCATCCGCCAACATTTACTTGCCGCAAGGCGACAAGGAATATGCCATCGCTTTCAGCGATAAGCAGGGCGAGGTGCCTGTCAACTTCAAGGCCAACGAAAACGACGACTATACGATTACGGTGAATCCCGTAGACGTGGAGCTGTCATACCTCCATCTCATCGACAAACTCACCGGCGCCGACATCGACCTGTTGGCAGAGCCCCAATATACCTTCACCGCCAAGACTACCGACTATGAGAGCCGTTTCAGACTGGTGTTTGCCGCCAACGAAGCTGACGGCACTTCGACGGGCTCAGAGTCCTTCGCGTTCTATAGCAACGGTGACTTGGTCATCCTCAACGAGGGCGAAGCCACCCTTCAGGTGGTCGACCTCATCGGTCGCGTGATTCGCACTGCCGAACTGTCACAATGTGGCAACCGTTTAACTGTCACCGGAATTCCTGCGGGCGTTTATGTCTTGCGCTTGATTGAAGGACAAAACATCAAGACTCAGAAAATGGTAATTGAATAATCAATAAATATAAAATACGATGAAAAAGCATAATATACGGATGTTCGCCGCCATCCTGGCCTTTTGCGGCGTTGCAATGATGTTTGCCTCGTGCAGCAAAAACAAAGTCCCTGCTGGACTGTATTACGACGACTATAGTGAAACAGGAACGGTTGGAGGCTTGGGTGAGTATGACTACGTGATTCAGGGTGTTAAGCTCAACGAAGACGGCACCGGCACTTGGTGGAAGTTCTTCTTCGCACCCGACGACCACAATGAGCCTTTTACCCTCTATGGTGGAGAGATGTCGGGCGATGGACACTTCACGTTTTCCTACAGCAATGACAATATTGTGACAGCCCATCGAGAGACTAACTGGGGACCTGAGAACTTGGTCTTCCGATACAATGAAGAGGTGCTCATCACCGAGGATGAAGTCAGCTTGTATAAGGTTGCAGGTAATTTCAAGGAGAAATTCACCGTGCTAGAGCAATCCCTGTTAGGCAATGACACTGGTGTTGTCTTTCCTGACGGACACGGCACTGGCAACAACCACAATGGCAACTAAGGTGAAGCTATGAGTTGTTCGCAAGGAGAACGGCTTCACTTTCTGCAACTACATTGAGCAGACTTTGAGATAATTTGAAAAACAGCCAGCGACATCACTGTCGTTGGCTGTTTTGCTTTATGCTGAGCTGCTTGACATCACTGCATGAAAATCATGGTAATGACAATTGGAGTGGCAAATAAACAAAACTAAAAGCTGCTAATGGCTTTGCTCGCGTTCTTCTCGGGCCTTGAGATAACAAGCCCTGCACAAGGGTTCGTAGCTTTCCGTCTCTCCCAATACCACCAACTTGTTGCCTGCGATGGTACGGTGTGAGAACTGCGCGGGACTGCCGCAACGCACGCAGATGGCGTGTACCTTGGTGACGTCTTCGGCGATGGCCATGAGTTTGGGCATGGGCCCGAAGGGATTGCCCATGAAGTCCATGTCCAAGCCTGCGATGATGACGCGCACGCCTTGATTGGCCAACTGTTCGCATACATTAGGCAGCTCATCGTCAAGGAATTGGGCTTCGTCGATGCCGATGACATCCACGTCGTTGGCATAGAAAAGGATCTCACTGGCACTTTCCACGGGAATGGAATGCAAGGCTGTGGCGTTGTGCGACACCACGTCCTCCTCGCTATAGCGCGTGTCAACACCCGGCTTGAAGATTTCCACCTTCAGCTTGGCGATTTTGGCGCGTTTCAAACGACGGATCAACTCCTCCGTCTTGCCTGAAAACATGGAGCCGCAAATCACTTCAATCCACCCTTGTGACCTGTTGTGAGAATCTTTTTCTAGAAACATATCGATGTTATTTAGAATATTTGTAATTTAGCACCCAAAATTAGAGATTAATCTTATATGAACGACAAATTTGAGAGCCAAAAAGAGCGGCTGGTTTCTATTAAGCAGGAAATCAGTTTGTTATACCAACAAGTCAACTACCTTTTAAGAAACGAGAAACCCCTTGAACTCCTCGACCTGGACGTGCTGATGAACCGCACGCACACCCTTTACGACCAGCTTTGCGCCATCAATGTGGGCGACGAGAGCATCGATGAGAATCTTCCCTTCGATGCTGATGCCCTCGCGGGCCTCTTTGGCGGCATGACGCAGGACGAGCCTGCACAAACAGCCGAAGAAGACAGCGCTGTCGTGGAAGAACAACCTGCTGCTGAAGCGCCTGTTGAAGAAACGTCACAACTTGAGCCAGAATCCGAGCCAAAGCCCGAGTCCGAACCTGATCCAGCGGTGGAAGCACCAGCTATGGTGGAGTTTCAACCTGAGCCGGTCAAGGTGGAGGAACATGAGCCCGAGCCGACACCTGTGGTAGAAGAGGTGCAGCCCGAGCCAGCATCTGAACCCGAACCAGAGAGCAAGCCGCTGGGCGACGAGTTTGGTTTCTTCTTCCGTTTCGAGGACATCCCCGAGAAGAAAGAACCTGAGGTGGTGACGGAGCAGTCCGAAGGTAGGGTCGTTCATGTGATGGAAGCCATCCCCGAAGAGGAGATCCCCGAGCGCGACCGCGTGCATGGCGACGACTTGGTGATGGATAACCCGCTAGTGATGCCTCGACTGGATGAAGAGAGAAAGGCTGAGAAGGCTGAAATCGAACAGCAGTCGTCGGAAGGCATGCCCAATTTCTTCGAGCAGGACGACGCCGGTTTTGAACTGTCGACAGGCGAGACCCTGGGCGAGATGATGATGGGTGAAGACAACTCCTTGGCCGCCAAGCTGCAACAAAACCCCGTCCGCGACCTGAAATCAGTGATCGGCATCAACGACAAGTTTTTGTTTGTCAACGAGTTGTTTGGCGGTAGCATGGAGAAGTACAACAAGTCCATCGAGAACCTCAACGACTTGAAGACCTTGAATGGCGCCATGATCTATCTCAACGAGCTGAAGATCGAGTTGCAGTGGAACAGCAGCAACGAGGCCTACTTGAAGCTCAAGGAATTGATTTCCCGTAAGTTTGAATAACTATAGCCATGCCGAAGCTCTATCTTGTGCCCACGCCCATCGGCAACCTTGAGGACATCACCTTGAGGGCCATCCGTGTGTTGAAAGAAGTGGACGGCATCCTTGCTGAGGACACCCGCACGTCGGGCAACCTGCTGCGCCATCTCGACATCAGCAAGCCGATGACGGCCTTCCACATCCGCAACGAGCATCAGGTGGTGGAACGCATCGCCGAACGCATCGAGGCAGGGGAGACCTTGGCCTTGGTGACCGATGCCGGCACGCCTGCCATCTCCGACCCGGGCTTCCTGTTGGTGCGCGAGTGCGTCAAGCGCGGCATCGAGGTGGAGTGCCTGCCTGGCCCTACGGCTTTTGTGCCCGCCTTGGTCAATTCGGGTCTGCCGGCCGAGAAGTTCATCTTCGAGGGCTTCTTGCCGCACAAGAAAGGCCGTCAGACCAAGTTGCAGGCCGTGGCAGAATACCCTTATACGACTATCCTTTATGAATCGCCTTTCCGCCTGCTGAAGACCTTGCAGCAGCTGGCTGAAGTCTGTGGCTCAGATAGGAAGGTCTGCGTCTCTCGTGAGCTGACCAAGATCCACGAGGAGAACGCCCGTGGCACTTTGGCTGAGGTGATCGAGCATTTCTCAAAAAAGGAAATCAAAGGCGAAATCGTCATCATCCTAGAAGGTAGAGACGGTGCATGCGCCGTCTCAACAGACGACGATTCCGACGAATAAAAACGCTATAAAGACTTGTTGCCGGAGTTCAGTGTGTATTCAGATGGAATGGACGTGAGAGGGGTAAGCTGTGTGTCGAAGACACACTATCCTATTTACCCCATACGCAGTGTGGGGGGTGACAGACTGTCGTCGTCCATCCAGGGCGTGTCGAAGACACACTATCCTATATACCCCATACGTAGTGTGGGGGGGTGACAGACTGTCGTCCATCTAGGGCGTGTCGAAGACACGCTACATCACGGTATCGAGTCAGACGCGGCGCGTCACGTCTCTACAACGTTTTCCCATCGTTTTTCAGGTTAAAAAGTAGAGACGGTGCATGCACCGTCTCTACACATTATATCCCATATTGTTTTTTCAGATCAAAACGCGACCGACAGCCGCACGTAATAGTCCGTGATGACGTCCATCCTTGGACTGTTGATACCGAGGTCGGCATCTACCACATCGATGGTCGACATGCCGAAGCTGAGGTAGGTGCGGTAGATCTTGAGGCCGATGGCGCCACCCGTGTACAATCCCATGGATTGGTAGTGATAAATGCCTTCTGGGTCGTTGCAAGTCACCCTGCCCAAAGGCAACGAATAGCCGATGCGTCCTTCGATGAAGGGGCTGATGGGCGAGTTGGGCAATTGGAGTTTCAGGTTGGCATAAATGGGCAGCGTTTGAAGGTAGGTCTCCTGCATGTTGTAGAACAGGTCGCAGTGCTCGCCGTAGGTGGCATAGTATTCTGCGCCTACACCGATGTTGGTGAGGTAGCCTAATTGGTACTCGGCCATGCTGCCTACACTGAAGTGGTAGGGGATTTCGTGCATGATGATGGCACCTAAGTCGTCGTCGCCCAATTCGCCATACACATGGAAACGGAACTCTCCGACGGGATTATAGAGGCGAGGCGCACGATTGTCACGAGGTTCCACCACCGTTCTTCTGGGGTGGTGGCGATAGCGGTGATGAGGTGGGCGGATTTGTGCCTCGGCCGTCATCGACAGCACGAAGAGGAGGCACAGCGCTAACATGGTCTTTTTCATAGTCAATATCATTTTGATGTTGACCTATGAATTACAAATACCATACCAAAATCGTAGAGACGCGCCATGGCACGTCTCTACAATTATCATTTCACCTGTTTCTGGTATGCCTTCAGTCGCGCGACAAGGCTGTTTTTCACACCCTTGGAGGTGTAGGTGGCACCGCTGACGGCGTCCACTTCCTTGGCGAGGGCTTCGTGGACGGTGAGACCGTTCCAAGCTTCGTAAAGGCCGCCGTCAACGACGCGTTGCGCGAAGTTGGGTGTTTCCTGGTTGTCCAAAAGGACGACGTTCTTGATGAGGCCTTCGGCATCCAAGGCAATCAACAAAGGCGTGGGGCCGTTGAAGCCTTTTACGTTGTCGGAATAAGGCGAGGAATACAAGACCGTGCCTAGCTTGGCGCCCTTGGCGTTTTTGACTTCATAGAAAGCCGTGTCGATGGCCTTGGTCTTGGCGGCATCGGCGAAATAGGGTTTGACGTTTTCGACGGGGAGTTCGGGCAACTTGGGACCGCAGTTGCACAGCCCTAAGGCAGCGGCCAACAAGAGAAAGCCTGCAAATTTATGAATGGTTCTCATTTCAGTGGTTTTGAATTATGGTGCAAAATTACAGAAAAGATTCAACAATTAAACAGTTCAACGGTCAACAATTCAACAAAACCCTTATCTTTGTGCCATCTAAAACCATAAGATTATGTTAGTCATTGGAATCGCAGGCGGCTCGGGCTCAGGGAAGACCACCGTCGTCAAGGAGCTGGTCAGCCAGCTGCCAGAAAACTCAGTATCAGTCATTTCTCAGGATGCTTATTACTTCGACAACGGCGACAAGACGCCCGAAGAGAAGAAGCAGATCAACTTCGACCACCCTGATGCCATCGAGTGGGACCTGCTCATCGACCACCTCGACCGCCTGAAAAAAGGCGAGACTATTCCCATGCCAATATACACTTACGTCACTTGTGCCCGTTCGCAAGAGGTCATCTATGTGCATCCCACCGAGGTTATCATCGTGGAAGGCATCATGGTGCTGACGCAAGAGGAACTGCGCAATCGCATGGACATCAAGGTGTTTGTGGATACCGACAGCGACGAGCGCCTGATGCGCATCATCCGCCGCGACATCGCCGAGCGCGGCCGCACCTGGGAGGACGTGCTGCGCCATTACCAGACCTTCGTTAAACCCATGCACCAGCAGTTCATCGAGCCCACCAAGCGCACGGCCGACATCATCCTACCCCGCGGCTCCAGCCCCGTGGTGGTCGACATCCTGGCTTCGAGGATTCGTATGCATTTGGAAAAGTAAAGTATTAAAAATCAGAATATTAAAAACTTGTAATTATGAAAAGATACATTCATTTTCTCCTAATGCTGATAACGATGGGTTTGGCCAGTTGCAACATTACCATCAAACCCGACCCGAACAGTGTTACGACGAATGTCGATAGTGTGGAAGTTACCGTCAATATGAAAGTGTATGGAGATTCTATTGTCTCCCAACCTGTCGACCTCACGCAATGCGACATGGCGATGCTCGACAACGGCAAACTCTCATTCTACAATTCGACTACGGCGGTCATGACGCCTTTTGAGGCCGAAAAGGACAGCGTGGTGAATTGCGTCTTCACCGGCGACAACAAAGTGTATTATTGCGTGGCCACCGGACCGAAGATCCTGCTACGCTGCGTCGACCTGGAACAAGCCGACCCACAGCCGCAGGAGCTCGCCGATTGGGGCGTTCCCTACGAAAAATGCGTGACCGAGACCTATGGTACGGTATCACCATTGGAGTATTACCGTGGAAAAAACACCTTGGGCCTGAATCACAACTTTAGTTGGGATGGCTATTGGTTCACCGACAAAAAGCTCTATAACATTGAAACGGGCGAAATCACAGACTGGACCTGGAAATGGGAAGAAGAATACCAGCGTATGCGAAACAGGGATGACGAAGAACAGACCGAGGAGAACTACCATTATATCAGCACGGCTAACGAGCTACAGGAGTATCTTACTGTGAGTGAAGGCCAGTATTACATGACAGACGGCAACGGCGACAACATTGCGTGCCTTACCGACCGGATTGACTTCAGCAAATATGTTAGTGATCCCGAATATGCCAGCGACGTGGACTTCGAATATGTCTCTTCGTCACCCGACAACTTGAAGGTGCTCTATATGGCTATCTTGGAATACGGCGACTTCCCTCATGGCATCCTGGCCATTTCGAGCACCGACGGCAAGCTTCAGATACCGCTCGAAGACACCGACTGCACAGGCTTCACCGCCGAATGGCTCGACGACGGATCGCTGGTCTATGTCGGTGAGGAACCGCTCTCACCCGATGATCCCGATTACGATGCCAACTGGCATTATCGCGCCCACTGCATCAAACGTGTCTATCCTGATGGCCACACTGACATTATCGCCCATTGCGGCGAATTCGTGAAGAAACAATCCTTGCTTCATTAATAACTTACCACATGAAAAAAACACTATTCGTTCTCATTGCAGCATTGGCACTGGGGGTCATGAGCTGCGACCGCACCATCCCGCATGTCGATGTGGTGATCATCAGTCACGGGCAGATGCAATTCTACAACCATGCAACACAGAAACTGACGCCGTATGAAGCCGAAACCGACAGCGTGGTCAACATGGCGGTCGACCACAACAACCATCTGTATTATACGGCTGCCCATGGACAAGACTTGGCACTGAAGTGCATTGATCTTTCGGAAGCCAATCCCCAGCCCCAATTGTGCGCCAACTGGCAGCTGAAGCTGAACCAGATCACAGACTTTATGTTTGGCACCGGTGCCTCTGGCCTTGTCATGGATGCAAAAGAGGAAAACCTCTATTTGAATAGCTATGATTTCGTAGACGAGGATCATATTGATGCGGAAAGCTTCAACATGGTATCTGGGCAGACAAATGAAATGACGAATATAGAGTATAACGATGTTGTTTATGGGAGCTATGTGCCGCTGAAAGGATTTTATTACGAACAGCCTAAGTTCTATTATGTGACGCCGGAAGGCAAATTCTGTCTCAACGACAAAATCGACTTTGCCACAATCTTCGATGAAAATGATTTGGAAGACATGTTTTTCTCTCCAGATTTTATCAGCTCTGACGGTAAGCAGATCATTTATGAAGCGAACGTTGAGATTGGCGAAGGCTGGGGTAATTATTGCCTAGCCTCGAGCGACGGACAGCATCAAAGCGTATTGAAGGATTCAGATACCTGGACTTTGAGCCCACAGTGGCTTGAAGACGGCACGCTGGTCTATGTGGGTCAGGAACCAAGACCGGAAGATGACCCGACATTTGAAGAGGAATGGAATAACACCCGCCGTTGTATCAAGATCATAAGCCCCCAAGGCGAGACTTCTGTTTTATGCTCCGATGCAGAAGAGTTTGTCCTCAATCCCGTCGATAAGCCATTGGATCCGATCAAGGAGAAACAAGTCCTTCTGGGTGGATGCGACATGGCCGTTTTCGATGACGGGAAAGTGACTTTCTACAATTCATCCAACAATACCTTCATTCCTTTCGTGGCCGAAGACGATTACGTGGTTACTGGAGTCTTTGTTGATAACTCCTTTTATTACACAGCCGCTATCGGTGACGAATTGTATCTGAAACGGATCTATGCTGCAGACTATCTGAACTATCCTGAATTGCTCACCGATTGGGATCTGAAGCTGAGTGATTGTGTCAACGATGAATGTGAGAAAGTCGCTTCGATGGTGGGTTATCCAGGTTTCCAGGAGATAGGAATACTCCATGGGGTGAATCCCGAATATTGTAGTTTCAAGGATTACAGATTCTATGACATCTATGCCAAAACCCAATGGGATGGTTGGGGCGATGACGGCATGTTGGAAAAGCATCTCGAAAATGAAGACTTATTTAACGAGATTGCCATGGGTTTGGAAGAGAAGGGAATCTCTGCAGTATTGTTAGAGATGAATCCATCACATCAGTATATTGCTTTCGGTGATATTAAAGAATGGATGGATCAAGACGTAGTCAATATCCCAGGCCATGGCCCGCTTTGCTTCTCAAGTCTTGATGGCAAGATGCAGGTGACTTTGGATGAAATCGACGTTGCCAATATGTACAATTGGGGCTGGTTGACCGATGACACGTTTGTCTTTTCTGATCGTGAAGGCATCAAGACGGTGTCTCTTGACGGCACCATAAAGGAGCTTTCGCCAGGCCGTTGGTTTGTGACGGGCTATTAAATAATAACAACAAACACGTACTACTATGAAAAAAACATTCATTCTACTTGTGATTGTCGCTGCACTCGGGATGATGAGCTGTGAACACGATCCCAAGCCTGAAAAAAAACTCAAGTCCGATGTCGATATGGCAATCATTGACCATGGACAATTGCAATTCTACAACCATGCGACACAGAAACTGACGCCGTATGAAGCCGAAGCCGACAGCGTGGTTTTTATTGCTTTCGACAACGACAATCATCTGTATTACACCTCGGACAAACAAGGCGTATTGGAACTGAAGAGCATCGACCTTTTGGAAGCCCATCCCCAACCCAAGTTGTGCGCCAACTGGCAGCTGACGCCTGACCAGTACGGGTCATTAAAGAGGAATTGGGTGTCACGCACAAGGTTCGGCATCTTCATGGACGATCAAATGGAGAACCTCTATATGGTGAGCAGCCAAATCAATGGCTTTGAGCCTTCTGCCTATGTCTACAACATCGCTTCTGGTGAAATGAAGAGCCTAAGTTGGGATGAGTATTGTGAAGTCAGTATCTCTGGTTTCGGAGATGACCGTTTCTACGTAGAGCAGGGCAAGTTCTATTATTTAACCCCAGAAGGCAAGACCTGCCTCAACGATAAAATCGACTTTGTGCCTGCTTTCGAGCTCTATGAAGAGGTGGTGGATGAAGAGTCTTTCCATCCGGTTAATATTAGTCCAGATGGCAAGAAGGTCGTGTATTCCGTTAAAGGTGAGCTCGAAGAGAGTGGCGGCTATTACTGTGTTGCTTCCAGCGATGGCCAGAAACAAACTCTATTGGATTCTTTCATAAATGATCTTGCCCCACAATGGTTAGAGGATGGTTCGATGGTCTATGCTGGACGTGAACCCCGACCGGAAAGCGATCCCGAATACGATGCAGAATGGAACAACTCCCGTGGTTGCATCAAAATCATGAATCCCCAAGGCGCGGTCTCGACGCTGGTCTCCGATGCCGAGGTGTTCTGCCTCAATCCTTATGGCAAGCAGCCGTTGGATCCAAAAGAGAAACAAGCCTCGCTGGAGGGATGCGATATGGCCATCATCGATAACGGTAAAGTGACTTTCTATAACTCCACAACCAACACCTTTGTTCCTTTCGTGGCAGAAAAGGATTACGTGGTGAACGGTGCCTATTATGGTGCCGAAGACTTCTATTACACTGTT
The DNA here is from genome assembly GCA_902794155.1 of uncultured Bacteroidia bacterium. Classification (GTDB taxonomy): domain Bacteria; phylum Bacteroidota; class Bacteroidia; order Bacteroidales; family F082; genus Limimorpha. Next base: position 14,578 of record CADBGN010000014.1, on the reverse strand, counting down.
GCTATCGGGGATGAACTTTATCTGAAAGAGGTCTTCTTTAACTATGGTATGTCTGCCTACCCGTCCATCATCACCGACTGGGAACTGAAATTGAGCGATTGCTACTCTGAAAGCTGCGGAATGGTTTCATCGATGCATCATGTTACCGCAAAGTCTCCCAACGTTCCCTTTGGCGTCTTGTTGACCGGAATAGATTGCGGCATGGATGAGGATCTGTGCGTGTTCAGTGGCGTCAAATACTACAACAGCGAAAGCAGGATGAAAACCGACTACTGGCCCGAAGAGTACTCTGCTGACGATGAGTTTGCTGAAAGAGAAAAACTCATGAATGAATTGAAGTTGGTGAACCTGTCAAGGTTCGACCTCGACATCCCTTCAGAGGTTGAGGAAAACAAACTGGAAGTGTATTCCATCTCGCCGTCCCACGATTGCATTGCCTACGCCTATTATACGGATTTGGGCCCCAAAGGAGGAAGTGGCCCGCTGTGCTTCGCCACGGTCGACGGCAAGGTGAAGATGGCCTTGGAAGGCACCGACGTCCAGAACATCTGTTATGGATGGCTGAACGACGGTCGACTGGCCTATTCCGACAAAGAAGGCATCAAGGCTGTTGCCGCTGATGGCACCATCACTAAGATTTCGGATGGCAAATTATTCGTAACCGTACATTGAAAATCAAACTTTTAAATATTAGCAAAAATGAAAAAAACATTCATTCTATTCATGGTAGCTGCGGCGTTCGTAATGATGGGCTGCGACAATACTCAAAAAACCAACAATACCAACCTGACGGCAGTTGAAGAGGTCGTCACCCTCAAGGGCTGCGACATGGCCGTCTTCGACAACGGAAAGGTGACGTTCTACAATTCATCCACTGACAAGTTTGTCCCGTTCGCCGAAGAAAAGGATAACGTGATCAGCGGTGTTTTCATCGATGAAAACGTGTTTTATTACACTGTTTCGGTCAATGACGAGCTCTATCTGAAAAAGGTCGATCTCTCTGCTGACCAACCTGCTCCGGCCCAGCTTGCCGATTGGGGACTGACGCTGAACGACTGCGTTGTCGACAGTTGCGAAAAGTGCGCCTCAATGGTCTATTATCTTGATGTTCAATTAGTCGGTATTGAATATAATATGGGCGAGATGTGCAAGGGTTTCCAAGACGGGAAATACTATTTGATTGAGGAACAAACCGTGAGCGACGGCTGGCCGGAAGGCGTGGATGACGGCTTTATTGCATATCAGAATTTCATTGATAATGTGCATTTCATTGCTTTGCCCATCGAAGAAGGTGGAGAGGAGGAGCGTTACTATTACTGCGATGTAGATTTTGCCGTGTATCCTGAGGAAGAGTTGCCTAATCATCTCGTCTGCATCAGCGACAAAATCAATTTCCATGAAGGTAAATACGAGGGATGGGATGGTCAACCCGAGTTCACGTATTTCGCCACACTCGACGGCAAGGTGCAGAAGCTGTTGGCCTACGATGCTTGCTACGGATGGCTGAACAATAACAAGCTGGCTTTCTCCGACGACGAAGGCATCAATACGATTGCTCCCGATGGTACCATCACGAAACTCTGCCCTGGCAGTAGGTTCGTGACCGTCAATGGAGAATGAAACAATGCAGGAGGTTGACATGAAAAAGACTCTATTGCTTCTCTTTGCCATCATGGCGTTTGGACTGTCGGGTTGCGACCGCAATCCGCTCCCTGCCCAGGCCAAAATGTCTGATGCTGTTGACGTTGCTCCTCTTAAGGGCTGCGACATGGCTATCTTTGACGAAGGGAAGGTGACCTTCTACAACTCACGCACGAACTCGCTTATTCCTTTCGCTGACGAGCAGGATCGTGTTATCCAAGGCGTTTTCCTCAACGAAAACGAGTTTTATTACACCGTCGTGATTGATGATGAGCTCTATCTGAAAAAGGTCGACCTCTTGGCTTCTCATCCCGCTCCGGTCATGCTCACGGACTGGGACCTGAAACTCAGCGATTGCTTCGATGACAATTGCGGTTATGCCCCTATGTTGAGGTATTCCAACGTCCCGATGATTGGAATTCTGCATAACTTGGAAGAGATGTACTGCGAGTTTGTGGATGACAGATATTATCTGCCCGACGATAATACGAAAAGCGAGGGATGGCCCAATGAAATCAACATGGGCGACGGCGCCGATGAGCAGGAGATTCAGCTTTTGAACGACCAAGACCTGTTCAAACAAGTAGATGTGGAGGTGGAAGATGCCGACGAGGACAAGAGTTACTATTACTATGTTCCGGATGAGTCGAGTGATGAGCGAATCTGCATCAGCGACAAGATCGACTTCGATAGCTTCAAAGGTGAGTATTCTTATGAGCCTCAGTTTGAGCTTCTTGGATTGAACCCTCAGCGTGACTGCGTTGTCTACGGTGCGGCTGTTGACTTTGGTCATGTCGGCTACGGACCGCTTTGCTTTGCCACGCTCGACGGCAAGGTTCAGAAGGCTTTGTGCTACGATTATAATGGTATTTGTTTTGGCTGGCTGGCCAACGGCAAACTGGCTTATTTCGGTAATGATGGCATCTATGTGGTTTCGCCCGATGGGACGGAGCAAAAGATTGCGTCACCCCATGAGTTTGTGACCAGCTATTAGTATGGTCTTTTGTTCGATTAGAGGATAACAACAGCGTTTTTTTTTGACTGCGGGACACGGGACTTTGGGACAGGCAAAAGCCTCGTGGTCCCGCAGTCCCATAGTCAAAAACCGCCCTTTCGTGCATCCTGCGAAAAAAAACTGATTTTTATTCCATTTTTAAGTGAAAAACCCTAATTTTGCGCAAATTTTTTTTGAGGGGTAGGTTCTTGTCTTCATTACAAGAAATTACCTTGGTAGTGCTATTTTTAAATATTTGATAATTATCAAATTAACATAATTTTAATACGAGATGATGAAACCTTTTACGAAACAAGAAAAAACAAAAAAATGGCCAGCGATGCTCGTCTTGGCATTGCTGTGTTTTAGTGCAGTCCCGCTGAGGGCACAAAATTGGTGGAGCCCGACTATTAGTAGTGGTAGCTACACAATTGAAACGAACGGGAATGGAATTCGTGTACAGGGTCCGGGCGAAGGAAATAATTGGAATCCGTATGGTTATTATGATGGAATTGGCAGTATTTCGGTGGGCAATGGTTATAACGTAACTATTACATTTAACACGAATGCTCCAGTACAGCTGAATGGAACGATAACTTGTACTCAAGGCACACTAACATTGAGCAATCAAGGACAGACCCATAATGGAGCCACGCTAATTCGTTCAACGAGTTTTGCTATGTCGCAAAATGAAAACAACGCTTTTATTCGGACTAATCTTGGAAATAATGATCCTAACCGAGTTCATGTCAACATACAGGGAACACCAGAACACCAATTTGTGCTAGATGGTAATTGTAGCATGCGTCTTGTTGAAGCTACTGACCCTTCTGGAAACGGAAGACCGTTTTACAATTTTGTTAAAAACTCTGGTGGCAGTAGCATTAAAGCACCGATTATGTTTATTCAAGGTGGATATGTGAACTTGGATTACGTTACCATACGTAACCATTGGAAAGACAATGGCGCTGGAGCTGGTATTACAATTAAGAGTGATCCAACAAGTCAAATTCGCGCTAGCTATGTAACTGTGGATCATGGCCTATTTGAATGGCTCAGAGCCATAGACCATGGCGGAGCGATTTATTTGAACAACAAAAGCAGTCTTACAGATGGTTCCAATTTTGAACTTAAAAACTCTGAAATAAGGAATTGCTATGTTTATGATGATGGTGGCTTTAATGAAATAATTACTAAAGGTGGCGGTGGCGGCGGCGCCATAAGGTCCATGGGAGAGAACAGATGTGAGATGACCATTGACAATTGCAATATCCATGACTGCTACACGAACTGCGATGGCGGTGGCATCAGATGGAACTCTGTCTTAATTCGCCCATTAGAGATTAAGAACGGAACAGAAGTTTACAACAATTGGGCATTTCGTTATGGTGGTGGAATGCGCGTTGATGCCTTGGCTGAGGTTGAAGGCTGCATTTTCGACAACAATAGAGCAGATTACGGTGGAGGCGGCATCTCATTGGGTGTGTTCAATTCAGGAAACCAAAATCACCTCGATGCAAATGGTGGCAGGTGGGATCCCAATGACGGCATTTTAACCCTCGATGCCAGCACCGTCATCTCAAACAATTGGGCGGGTGAAAATGGCGGTGGATTGCATTTTCAATGTGATTTTATTGAATTTCCTGATGGACTTGTAAGATTTTACCAACACGCTAACGGGGAATGCTTTAAGGTTCAGCTAAATGTAAATGGAGCCACGATTAGGGACAACACTGCTGAGATAGAAGGCGGTGGCGTATATATGAATAGAACTACTAATTTTTACGGACTTTTTGCCTACTTGAATTTTGGAGATATCAATAATAATGAAGCAAAGAGAAACGGAGGCGGAATGGCTCTTACAGAGAATCTTAATCCTGATTATATCTGTATCCCGGGAACGACTTATTATAATCATTATTATCATAATAATAATATCAATATTCCATGTCAATTTGAAGAAGTCCAACCCATTCAGGCTCGTGTCGGATCTATGAGGCCATCCTGGCAAGAAGAGCTTTTGACCATGAAGAGCAATAAGGCTATCAATGGTGGAGGCATTTATATTGAAGGCGGTGATCTTGTTATGTTGAAAGGAATGGTCTCAGATAATAATGCCGACAATCCAAATGGCACTGATGGCGATGGAGGCGGCTACTACGTCATTGGAGGAACGGTCGCGGTGCATGGTGGTACCATTACAGAGAATACAGCTGAAAGATATGGTGGTGGTTTCTATGTGAGTGTTAATGATGAGGTTGTTATCAACAATGACTCAACTGCAGCTATTATCAGCAAGAACGAAGCAAGCAGGGGCGGAGGTGCCTATATTGATAAAGGTCAACTTAGAATTGAGGAGCAAGAGATTGAGGGCAGTGAAACAAGCATTTTTGGCAACTATGCTTCAAATCAAGGCGGAGGTATTTATCTGTATGGAGATAATGGGACGGGGTCTTTCTCCCTACAGGGAGGTTCCATTGGCAAAGAAGGTCAGCCTAACTATGCATATGCGACAGGCGGCGGTGCATACGTGAACAACGGAGAATTTCTCATCGAAGGAGGATCTCTCAGCTATAATACCAGCCGGACTGGAGGAGGTGGTGCTTATGTTAACAGAGGTAATGTGACCATCATTAATGGTAATGTCAATTATAACGACACTGAGAACGGGAGTGCCAATGGCGGTGGTATCTATGCCAACCAAGGTAAGGTCAACATCAAAAGCACTTCTTTCATTGGAAATATTGCAAAGAGTTTGGGCGGTGGCATTTATGCCACAGGTGCTCAAACGGAGATTGAAATAGATAGGTTAGATGCTTCATCGGATAATTCGTTGTTCGATTCCAACCAAGCAGGTCAAGGAGGAGGTCTGTATGCCTCTGGCAAGAAAGTTGAAATTGACCATGCCACATTCAAAGAAAACAATGCTACCACCCAAGGGGGTGGAATGTATGTTAGAACGCCTTCTGGCGTTGAATACACCGCAGAAGTGAACATTCATTCCGAAAGCATTTTTATGGATAATACAGCCTCTAACAATGGCGGTGGCATGAACTTCGCCAGTGGCAACATCACCTTAAGTGGGCCTATCGTCACAGGCAATTCAGCCAAGCAAGGCGGAGGCATTTATATCGGCGATGGCACCATTTTGGTGAAGGACAATACCAAGATTGGTATCTACGAAACGAGCAAAGAGACACAAGGAAGCGCCAACACTGCTACTAGAGGAGGCGGCCTTTATTTGAATGGAGGAGAAGTCTATTTCAATGGCGGCATATTTGCAGGGAACTATGCGACAACCGAGGGAGGAGGTATTTATATCAGTAATGGAGCGACACTCAACCTGAGGGACGTGGCCGAAATCAAGGACAATCACGTTGACGCAGGAGGCAGAGGCGGCGGTGTATATATGAACGGCACATTCAATTTGGGTGGCGGATCAGCCGATGATAAGCAAACCTTGAAGGCCTACACGAACTACGCTGGTGAAAGCTATTCGGAGGCAACGCAAAACAATGTCTATCTGCCAAACAACAGCAAATACATCACCTTGAAATCAGATATCTCGGAGCAAACCGACGATCATATCTACATCACCAAAATCGGTATCACCACCAGCCCTAGCCAGCCCCATCCACATCCCGTGATTTACGTGGAGGATGTCGACACCCAAGAAGAATGGCTCTATAAACTGATGGACCGCATATCGGCTGGCAATGGCGCCGTGTTTGATGACACGGAGACTCATATCGCCATCCATACCCGCGAGAATTATCCGACACAAGGATTCGAGACCCAATACCTCTATTTCGACGGATGCTGGACAACGGCTGTCAACAAGGATCCGCAGGCTAATCTTACGCAGTATCCTTTGCCAGATGGTGTCGATCAGCACTATACCATAGATGCCGACGGCTGGCACATCTATACTCCTGAAGGCTTGGCTTGGTTCATCTCCTATGTGAACAACCTGAACGGCTGTACGGGTGACAACCGTGGCACTAACGTCTTCATCGAGGCTGACATCGACATGTCGGCCAACCGTTGGGTGCCTATCGGAGCAATCACTTCCTACGATGTTGCATCAAGCACCTTCGCTGAGAGTGATACCCAAGGCGACCATTACTACACGGGCACATTCGATGGCCAAGGCTATCTCGTCACGGGCATCAAGAACGGTTTCCTCTCGGGCATCAGCCTCTACGGTATGTTCGGTGCAACCCAGGGAACGCTGAAGAACATCTTCCTTGACAACTACTCCAACGTGGCAGCCAATCTTGCAGCCAACCACGGCTACACCTATTATATGGGTGGCGTGGCAGGCACTGCCAACGGCGGCACCATCAGCAACTGCGAGGCACGTGGCACGATGGAGTCGGACAACTGGCAAAATACCGTCATGGGTGGCTTGGTTGGCTTGGTGGATGGAAATGCCGTTCACGTCCACTCATCAATGGCCATGCCAATCTTGAGCGGTAAGGCTCATACCATGGGCGGCCTGGTTGGTGAAATGAATGCTGGCGGCGATCTGAAGAACAGTTTCAGCAACGCTAGCTTTACCCCTAGCAACAATGGCGTCAAAGTCGGTGGCTTGGTTGGCATCAACAGTGGCGCAGTTGAGAACTGTTATGTACGTCTGCAAGGCGCTGAGCCTGGTCAATTCGGTTGGTTTGCTGGCCAAAACAGCGGAACAATTGATATCTGCTACGCTCCCGAAAACGAAACCGGCTATGTTTCTAACGGTGACGATCCTACGAACCCGGGCAACTACGGTGCGACGGCTTTGGTGAGCGGCAAGTATGGCTTTGCCCACAGCGACCAGCAGATCACTGGAGGCAGCGATGACTATGTTGTGAATGGCGCTGTCGACAATGAGGGCGAACTGAAGGGTCTGTTGGCCACACTCAACAAGTGGGTGGAGCAAAACGATGGTTATTCCACATGGACGCGTACCATGGCCAGCCCGATGAACGACGATTACCCGATTCTCAAGTTCGACGACTTCGTCAGTGCAGGTACGAAGGACAACATCTACCTCATTTACCGTGCCGACCTCAACGATATGATTGGCCTCGTCAACCAGAGCAATCTCGAAACCAGCATGGGCCTCATGAATGGCAACACTACTGGAGGCAGTATCTACCTGTACGGTAACAATCCAACCACGGTGAGTACGAACACCGGAACTGACGTGCGCGTTTACATCGCCCCAAACACTGGCATCCTTCAGTCGGACGACAACACGCTCGCTGCTCGCGTTGGCGTGGCCTTCGACAACTCGGATGCAGGCTGGCTCGGTGGTGCTCCTTACGACTGGCACATGTTCTCGTCGGCAATTGAGGCTGCCCCAATGGGACTTGTTTATCACAGCACCGATGGCGATTATTCTGTACGCGATAATTATAGCAGTCTAGTCGCTAATGGTATCCCGCATGCAAGTTGGTCGGACGTCACCTATATGGATCCTCCGAAGACGACTTGGTCGCAGACCGAAACGACTCCTGGTACGAGTATTGGCTATTTCCCGACGGATTCGCCTTACGGCAAATGGCGTGGCACACCCGATAACACTGGAAGCTTCGACTTCTATTTCTATAGCGAGGAGTATTCTCACTGGATCAACTTCAAGCGTGAAGGCAAGAGCGGTTTCTATGACCACTGGCACCAAAACGAGACAGCGGACGAAATGCACCTCAATATCCCTTATGATAATGAAGAGGAGATGAAAGTTGGCAAGGGTTATTTGATGGCCGTGAGCGAGCCTTCAATCCTGATGGCTGATGGTGTGCTGAACACCGGCAACGTCTCTGCCCAGGTCACGAGGACGCAGCTTTATGGTTACGAGGAACCGCTGATGGGTGTCAACATGGTGGGCAATCCCTACCAGAGCTATCTCGATGTCGATGAATTCCTTACTCAAAATGGCTTGAACACCTATTACATCCTTGATGCTGATGCTGAAGGCTACATTGCCCGTGTTGCAGGTGGTTCAACTCCTGACAACCCCGAGGATTTCGTGGTCAACTATAACGCTCCCCAATACCTCCATCCGCATCAGGCTTTCTTCGTCCGTGTGCAAAGCTCAACCCCGTTGACCTTTAATAAGGATATGAGGAGTGTCACAGCTAACTCTGCCTTCAGGAAAGAAGCCCCTCATTATGCGATGGTGAACATGATTTGCTCGGATGCCCAGGGCCGCAACGACATCGCGACTATCGAGCTTGACCGTCCCGAAATGGGCGGCGGCGAGAAGATCAAAGGCTTGCGCTCGGGCGATGCAAATATTTGGTTCAGCTTGGGTGAACAAGACCTGCAAGTGGCCTTTGCCCCTGTAGGCACATCGAGCGCCCCGTTGCGCTTTAAGGCTTACAATGATGGCGTCTACACATTGCGTTGGAATATGGCTAATGCCGACTTCCACTACATGCATTTGATAGATAATATCACTGGTGCCAACATCGACTGCCTGACGGCTTCGGAGTATGTGTTTGAAGGCAAAACCACCGACTACAGCTCACGTTTCCGCTTGGTGTTCGATTTCACAGGTGTGGAGGAGAACGAGGATGCTTCTTCGGCAAGCCAAGAGAACTTCGCCTTCCAATCGGGCGATGAGGTCGTGGTGAATGGCGAGGGTGTCCTTGAGGTGTTCGACATCAATGGTCACAAGGTAATGGGTTGTGAGATCCATAACGGACAGAGCAGAGTCGCCTTGCCTACCGTTGCCAACGGCATGTATGTGTTGCGCCTTACCGACGCAAAACAAGTTAAAGTTCAGAAGATGGTCATCAATAAATAAACAGAAAGGAGACAATAGAAATGAAAAAGAGAATCATAACCACTATGGCAATGCTGGCAATGTTGCTTGGTTCCATGATAGAGACTCAGGCTCAGGTTTTCTTGGATGACGAAGCTATGCAGTATAGTATGCGTGCAAACACTCCTTCAGAAAACCTGCCTGCCATCCCGCAGCTTGACAGCACACTCGACCAATATGCCCCTTTGGGTGGTGAGATCTTGGTCTTAGGTTGCCTCGGAGGTATCTACCTGCTGCGTAAGAAAACCAGAGATGACCAATGAAGAACTGAATTACAAAAACGTCCTGTTTTTGGAGAAATAAACAATTAGATTCTTTTGCATTGAGAGCATGGGTGTGTCGTGATGACATGCCCATGCCTTTTTTTTGCCATCACATTTGAATAGGGAAGCGAATTCTACGACCTTTCGCCGTTGCCGATTTGAAGGTGCTTTATATGGCCATTCTGGAATGGGGCGACTATCCCCATGGACCGCTGTGTGTTTCAAGCATTGACGGCACCTATCAGGTGGCTTTGGAAGACACGGACTGCTCTGATTATAAGGCACAATGGCTTTCCGACGGCTCCTTGGTGTATGTGGGCTACGAACGAATTGGGCCAGATGAGGGAATCTCGAAGTGGGACAATTGCGTGCCTGTCGTAAAGCGCGTTTATCCCGATGGCACTTGGGAATCGTTCTTCCGTGGCAACGACTTCCAATTGAGGATGCCTTAAAAGCATTTAAAGTTCCATTGGTTTAAAGACGCGGAAGATCGTTATAGAATAACTGATATCCATTGTCTGAAAGCCATGGAACTAGTAACCCGTTGACCTTTAGAAATGAATTAGGGGCTCTTCCTTGGACTTGAGGATTAAGGTGCTACCTTCGTTGAAATAGGTCATGACGTCCTTGCCGCCCTTGGTGATTTCGCAAAGGGTAAGCTCGTCGCTGAGCACTTCCTTGACTTTGGCTGCTCCAATGGTTTTGTAAAAGGTGCGGCCAGAGAGTTCCGATTCCACCTGTATGTCGAAATATAGCCCTTCGCAAATGCCGATGTTGGGTCCGGCATCGACGATGGCTGTTTGGGCTTTGTTCTTTTTCACCTCCTGTAATGTCGGGATTGGCACTTTAATGATGCATCCATTGTCAACCAGTCGGCGCAGGTCTTGGTCAGAGAATTTGAGGCAGTCGCTGACGGCTTTATCCGGGTCTTGGTCGGTATTGGTGTAATAACTGGTGCGTGTAGCCACTACTGTGCCTGTTTTGGCATCGGTCATCACGAGGGTGAAATTGACCTTGCATGAGTAGTAGGTGTATTCCGTTCCAGTGAGTATTTGTTTACCCGTCTTTGGCTCTGAGGTGATTTCGCCTATGTTACCCGTAACGATGAAGTCCACATTATCGGCCAAGTCGGTTTCGGCCACATCGTTCCAGTTGACCACCGTCACGCGACAAATCGGCATGGTAGCGAGGCAGGCATTAAACATTTCATCAGCGTAGTTGCCAGTGAAGTCGGCGACGGCGACAGTGTATTTTTCAGTGGTGTATTGCGCATGGCAGACCTGAAGTCCGAAGATAACGCAGCAAAGAAACATAATCAGTTTTTTCATGGTGTTAGTTTTTATGTTTTATGATTTCAGTTTATTTAATACAAATAAACCGCCGTAAGATAGGTTACAGCGGTTTTGGTTTTGTTGCCCAACCAGGGTTCGAACCTGGACTTTACTGATCCAGAGTCAGTCGTGTTGCCAATTACACCATTGGGCATCGGAATCGGCTGCAAAAATACGCTTTTTTTGAATGCTGCAAGAAAAATGAGGAAAAATTTTTCGTAATTTTTTCACTTGTCCATCGCTGTCGGCGATAAGCAACTCAATTTCAATACTTGTTGAATCTTGAGCCCCAGTTGTACGACAGCATGAAGGTGACAAAGAGCCAGCGGTCGCGCTCCGAGTCGATGATGGAGACACCCATGGGGAAACACTCTACCTTGACGTCGACGTTGATGGCCTGCACAGAGGTGTGCGACTTGGCGATGTCGAAGCTGAGTCCCAACGAAGCATGGGCACCAGGCGAGAGCTTGGTCTCGGCGATGCCTTTGGTGAAGGCCGACCGCCCGAGGATGTCGATGCCTTGCTCGAAGGTCTGCTCTTGCACCGTCTCCACATAGCCTCCCGAGCCGTTAGGGATATAGGTGACCACTTGGTAATAATAGGGCTTGAGAAAAGCCAGGGATGCGCCAAATTCGTAGGTCCAGCGCGTCTCGATGCCGCCCCAATAGGGCTTGCCGAAGATGCGTCGTTCCTCACCGTAACCGAAGCGGGCCACGTAGACGTAGTTCAACTTGCCGTAGACAAAAGGCCGCATGTTGACGGTGGAGATGTTCAAGGTCTTGATTTCCTTGAGCGAGCGTAGCGACACCACCTCGGCCTCCCAGTTGCGCGTCAGGTTGATGCTCTTGATGCGCCCTATCTTGAATCCCGCGCCGAAGCCCCGCGAGTGGATGGCCACGTTGAAGGTGTTCTGGTGGTTGTAGACCAGCTTCTCCTCCAAGGGTTTGTCGTCATCGCTCTGGATGTCAATGTTTTGCGCAGGCAACAAAAAAGCGCACGCTCCGAAAAGCGTGAGCATGAGGATGCGCAATAGGCGTTGTTTGAGGGCAGTCATGGCATTGCCTCCCAACAACTAAATTAATAGCGCGTCTCCTTGATGTATTTTGACGATTCGCCGTAGGCCGGGCAGGTCTTGCTTGACCCACAAGAAGTCAGGATAATGCCTGAGACAAAGGCGATTAACAGGGCGATGACAAGTTTTCTCTTCATAGAAATCAAATTTGATTTGCAAAATAACGGATTTTTTCCCGAATTATTGCCATCTTTGCACAACTTTTTATGACGCTGAAAGACTCGCGTCTCCAAGTCCCGCGTCCCGCGTCAACTGAACAACTAAACAATTGAGCTTAAGGTTCAACTCTAGACTGCTTCGTTCCTCGCAGTGACGCAAGCGTCAACTGAACAACTGAACAACTGAATAACTGAACAACTGATAAAGATGGAAGTAAAGAAACCCAATATCGACGAAAGCTGGTACCAAGTGCTGCGGCCGCAGTTTGAGGCACCCTATTTCGCCGACCTCAAGTCGTTCCTCGTCAGCGAGAAGCGGCAGTATGCCGTCTATCCCCCTGGTTCCTTGATCTTCAACGCCTTCAACCTCACGCCTTTCGACAAGGTGAAGGTCGTCATCTTGGGTCAAGACCCCTACCATGGCCCGGGACAGGCCCACGGCCTTTCGTTCTCTGTGCCCGACGGCGTGCCCTCGCTGACGGTGCGCGCCGGACAGGCCGCCTCGCACTCGCGCCACGGCTGGGAACAGTTCACCGACGCCGCCATCCGCGCCCTGTCGGAGCAACGCGAACACCTGGTGTTCATCCTTTGGGGCAACTACGCCATCGCCAAGCAGGCCCTGATCGACCCGTTCAAACACCTGATCCTGAAGTCGGTGCACCCGTCGCCGCTCTCCGCCAGCCGCGGCTTCTTCGGGTGTCATCACTTCTCGCAAACGAATAATTATTTGATAGAGCACGGTATTGAACCGATTGATTGGTCGTTGCCATGATGATGGTCTCACTGAGGGATACTACACTCCGCTTAAACCCTCATTGCGGGCTTGACCCGCAATCTCCTGAGCAAAAGGGTGTCGTCGCCATGAGGGTGTAGCGTAAGTGTAGTGTTTCTTGGTCTAAAGAAAAATAGCAAAAGCATAAACAATACAATAATGAAACAAATCGTATTCGCCACCAATAACAAGAACAAGCTGCGCGAGATGCGCGAAATCATGGAAGGCCTCTATGAGGTCCTGAGTCTTGAAGACATCGGCTGCCACGAAGATATCGTCGAGGACGCCGACACCATCGAAGGCAACGCCAAGATCAAGGCGGACTTTGTCACCAACAAGTTCCATGTGGACTGCTTTGCCGACGACACAGGCCTCGAGGTAGAGGCCTTAGGCGGCGCCCCAGGCGTCTATTCGGCACGCTATGCCGGCGAGCATTGCAGCTATCAGGACAACGTCGACAAGATGCTGGCTGCCATGAAGGGAAAGACCAATCGCAAGGCGGCCTTCCGCACCTGCATCGCGCTGAACCTGGATGGGAAATCCTATTACTTCGAAGGCCGTTGTGATGGACGCATCACCGAGGAGCAACGCGGCACCGAGGGTTTTGGCTACGACCCTATCTTCCAACCCGACGGCTACGACCAAACCTTCGCCGAGCTGGGCCACGAAGTGAAAAACGCCATCAGCCACCGTGGCAAGGCCACGCGTAAACTGATCGCGTTTTTGAAGGATTTGGGTTAAATCACTAATCGCAGCCATGTCATTCCTGCGTAGGATTGAGCGGTGGCTGGAATCTATGGCTGCGTCGTTATTTCCTTAATGGACTGCAAATTCAAAAGAAGGCATCCGGCATTCATAGTCAACCGGTCGGTAGTGCGCCGTGCGGCCTAAGCCATGCATTCGACTGACAACGTGCTGAGCCTGCGCCGTGCGGTTCATCGTGAACGGGTGCTGCCGGCTCCGGGCAACGATCAGTGGTGGGGGTTCGGTTCGCCCTACAAATGCGGATGCCTTGTGGCTCAGACCAGCTCGGTCTGGAAGTTGAGCGCCTGTATTTCCATGTCGAGTTGGCGCAGCTGTGCGGAGCATTCGTCCACCTTCTTGCCGATGGCTTTCACGTCGACCACGGTCACCGTCTTGATCTCCGAGCGCGAGTAGCGGTCTTGTCCCGCCGAGGCGGTGTCGAAGATGCTGCGCAGGTTGCCGACGCGCATGGTCAGCACATCCTTGCGGGCCATGAGTTGGGTGAGGGTGACGCCTTGGGCATTGGTGGTCTGCATGTTGGTGGCGTTGATGCGCCAGATGAGGTCTTCGAGCTGCGTGAGGCAGGCGTCGAGTTCCTTCATCAGCTCCGTGGGCTCTTCCGAAGGTGCGTCGCCTTCTTGCACCTTCACGTTGTTCTGTATGCGCTGTCCCAGCTGTTGGATGCGCTTCTGCAGGTCTTTCCTGATGCTTAATGCTTCTGCGAGTTTCATAGTGAGTGGATTTTGGCGCAAAGATAAGCATTTTAATTGAGAAAATAGATTTTGTTCC
>CADBGN010000013.1 GCA_902794155.1 uncultured Bacteroidia bacterium | reverse complement strand
CGGTCTTGCCTTCATATTGGAATTCCACAAGGTCTTCCTGCGGGATGTCCAAGATGGGGTGTTTCTCGATTTTGTACATATAGAATGTGTTTTTGAGTCGTAAAAAGCGACCGCAAATTTAGGAAAAACAAAGAAAGGTTATTCCTTTTAACTGTTTTTTTGAAAAAAATGTCAAAAACCAAGGTCCCTGAGCCCTGAGCGGGTCGAAGGGTCGAAGGGCCGACAATAATGGACCGGTGCTTTTACGGGTGATACCGACCCATAGGCCGTCATCGCGGACTCGATCCGCGATCTCCTGAAGCTAAGGAGTCTCCTTCCTGTTCAGGAGATGGCGGATGTCCCTCCGCCATGACGGCAGGGGTCCTGTTTTTGTTGTTTTGACTGTGTTGATTAACAGCTTAATACAAACTGCATCGTACTTCTGCTCCCTTGCTTCACTAAAATCTTCTTCCCTTTGATGAAGTCGCTTTCCAAGCCGTCTTGGTAATGGCGAATGGTGAACAATTGCAGTCCGTCATTGTACTTGACACTGAAACCGTCTTTAAGGTTGGCTCTCAACTGTTTCAGCTTCTGCTCGTTGCTGTCGAAGCAGAAGGAGAGCATCAGTGCAGAAGTTTGGATCATGTTGGCGTGGATGTTGAGGTCGGCGCAGACGGCGAAAATGGTCTTCAGGTTGCGCTCGTCCATGAAAGAGTAGTCGCGGGGCGAGATGGAGACCAACGTTTGTTTGTCCTTGACGATATAGGAAGGAATGCTCTCGTCGTTTTTCCTATGGCCGCCATCAATGAGGGTGGGCTCGTGGTTGGGGTGAAGGAACGACTGCACCTTCAGCGTTATTCCTTTGTTTTGCAGCGGCTTGATGGTCTTGGGGTGGATGATGGTGGCGCCGTAAAAGGCCAATTCGATGGCCTCGGAGTAGGGGATATGTGGCAGTTGAACGGTGTCGGCGAAGCGTTTCGGGTCGGCGTTGAGCAGGCCGTCCACGTCTTTCCAGATGGTGACCTCCTCGGCATCAAGGCAGTTGGCGAAGATGGCCGCGGTGAAGTCGGAGCCTTCACGCCCCAGGGTGACGCTGTGTTTGCCGTCGGCAGTGCCACCGATGAAACCCTGTGTCAGGCATACGATACCCCGAATATGCTCATCGTTCAACTTGCTGATTCTGAGTCTTGTTTCATCCCAATCGGGGTTGGCGGCGCGGTAGTGGGCCTCGTCTTCGGCTATGACATATTGGCGTGCATCAAGCCAACGTGTCGGAATCTCGCATTTGTTAAGGTATTCGTGGATGATGCTGGTCGAGATAAGCTCGCCGTAGCACACGGTTTGGTCGTATTGGTAGTCGTACGGCATGTCGGTCTTTTGCAGTTTTTCCCAAAGCTCGATGAAGAGTCCAGCGATGTTCTCGTCGAAACGAGGGTCGGTGTTGCCATCGAACAGGCCTTGGATGATGCTGTCGTGGTAAGTGATGACCTCGTGAAGGGCCTCCATGCCAAGTTGACCATCGTGTTCGCGGAAGTTGGCCAAAGTTTTTTCGAGGGCATTGGTCGTCTTGCCCATGGCAGAGACCACCAACATGATGTCCTCGTCTTTGTGCTGACTGACAATTTGTGCCAAATTACGCACGGCATCGGCATCTTTCACCGAAGCGCCACCGAATTTGAATATTTTCTTGATCATTGATTCTGGTTTTGAAAATGCAAAAATAACGAATAATTTGAATTGCTAAATGGTTTTAATTACTATGATGATATTCAATAATATATCCGACAGCAAACGACAGCAAACGACTACTGTCGACTACAACCGTTTAATTAACGGATAGGTTTTGACAGGTTTGGTTTCTTTGCAGCAAGAAACATCAAACCATCATCATTATGGAAATACCTGAATTTGTTTATGGCATCCCAACCCCGAAAGGCAAAAGTAAAGAACGCGTAGGGTTGATAAAAGATTACTATTCAATGCTATGGAAGAAGTTGCAAAAAGAAGGGCGGAACAATTCCGTATATAACGAGTTTCTAGGAGTAGACGTTTATATTGTTGAAAAAGAAAGCGACAAGAAAACAATTTATGCAGCCTCAAAGAATTGGCAGTCGACCTATGCTGTTAAGCATTTAGAAGAAGTGATTTCGAAAGCGACAAAGCTAGGCGATGGGCCCATCTATGATTTGCCAAAAGGTAACACCCAAAAGGCAAATGGATATAAGAACATAGCTGTGTTGCACTATATGTTCAAGGATGACCAAAGGCCTTATCTGAATTTTGTTGCTAAATTGACGATTGGCATCAAGGCCGACCACAAGCATATCCAATACTGCATCAACAAAGTTGAGGTATAAAAAGAAAACCGCACTCTACATTACCTCCTGTTTTACTCAATTGGAATGTGTACGGTTTGTGTTCGTCGGAGTTATAAAGGGCTTGGTAGTCGCCATTTCCCGTCCGACGGTTGTGTTGATCGACCAAGTTTCACAGTACCTCACAATGGTTTTGGACCATCCATGGCCGGATTGTTCTACCAGTCATGTAATCCGTTACCGCACAAAAGTTTGGAACGCAGCCTCTGACTGGATTTTCTGCCTGCAAAATTACAGTTTTTTTCGATGCCGCAACCTCTTCCCCGCAATAAATTTATTAAATAGGAGTTATTTACCCGAAAAACGGCTACTTTTGCACGCTTTTTGACGAGAGCATGCAGCGCATCGCGAGTCTCGTGCCCCGCAGTCTCGCAGTCCCGCGTCAACGATCAACGATTAAACGAACAACAATTCAACATAAAATGATAGAAACTGACATTCGTGAACTGAACGAAAAAATCCAACGTGAGAGTCAATTCCTCGACCTCATCAACCTCGAAATGAATAAGGTCATCGTCGGACAGAAACAGATGACCGAACGCCTGCTGATTGGCCTGTTGGCCAACGGACATATCCTTCTCGAAGGTGTGCCTGGCCTTGCCAAGACCTTGGCGATCAAGTCGATGGCTAGTGCCATCGACGCCGACTTCGCCCGCATCCAATTCACTCCCGACCTGCTGCCTGCTGACCTCATCGGCACGCTGATTTATAGTCAGAAGAAGGAGGAGTTTGTGGTGCGTCGCGGCCCCATCTTCGCCAACTTTGTGCTGGCAGATGAAATCAACCGTTCTCCTGCCAAGGTGCAGAGTGCTCTGCTCGAGGCCATGCAGGAGCATCAGGTGACCATCGGCGACGAGACCTTCAAGTTGCCGGATCCCTTCCTCGTCATGGCTACTCAAAACCCCATCGAGCAGGAAGGTACCTATCCGCTGCCCGAAGCTCAGGTGGACCGTTTCATGCTGAAGGTGGTCATCAACTACCCCAAGAAGGAAGAGGAGAAACTAATTCTGCGTCAGCAGATTGCTAGCACTGGCGCGAAAATCAACGCTGTGGTGAAGCCTGAAGACATCATCCGCGCCCGTGAGGTGTGCCGCGAGATCTATCTCGACGAGAAGATTGAGAACTACATCACCGACATTGTCTTCGCCTCACGTTATCCCTCCGATTACAAGTTGAAGAAGTTCGCCAATATGATCAGCTACGGCGGCTCGCCTCGTGCCACTATCAACCTGGCATTGGCAGCCAAGGCCTATGCTTTCATCAAGCACCGTGGTTACGTCATCCCCGAAGACATCCGTGCCGTGGCTCCTGACGTATTGCGCCACCGTATCGGTTTGACCTACGAGGCAGAAGCTGAAAACATTACAACAGAAGAGATTATCAACGAAATCCTAAATACCATCGAAGTGCCGTAAAACATAGTCCCGTAGGGACGACAGCAATGTAGGCAGGCGTTGTAAACCCCTGCCGGCAAAACGGCGAACGGGGTGTAAACCCCATGCCGAAAAAAAGAAAAATGATGGTTTAAAATATGGAATCAACAGAAATATTCAAAAAGGTCCGAAAAATCGAAATCAAGACGCGAGGCCTCTCGAACCACATCTTCTCGGGACAGTACCACAGCGCCTTCAAGGGGCGTGGTATGACCTTCAGCGAGGTGCGCGAATACGAGTACGGCGACGACATCCGCAACATCGACTGGAACGTCACCGCCCGCTTCAACAAGCCTTTCGTCAAGATTTTTGAGGAAGAGCGTGAGATGACGGTGATGCTGCTCATCGACGTGTCGGGTTCCAACGACTTCGGCTCACAAACGCAGTCGAAGCGCGACCTGACTGCCGAATTGGCAGCCGTCTTGGCGTTTTCTGCCATCCAGAACAACGACAAGGTGGGCGTGATTTTCTTTAGCAGCAAGATCGAGAAGTTCATCCCGCCCAAGAAAGGCAGCTCGCATATCCTGCGCATCATCCGTGAGATCGTCGATTTCAAGCCGACGGAACGTGGTACCGACATCGGCGAGGGCTTGCGTTTCCTGACCTCGGCCATCAAGCGCCGCACCACGGCTTTCCTCATCTCTGACTTCATGACGGACAAGAGCTTTGAGAAGGAGATGCAAATTGCGGCTAATAAGCACGATCTCGTTGCCTTACGCATCACCGACCGCCGCGAGATGGACATCCCTAAGGTGGGCCTGGTGAAGTTCCGCGACTCGGAGACGGGCAAGGAACGCTGGGTCGACACCTCGAGCCGCGCCTGGCACAACGCCTACCAACAGATGATCCAATACAAATCGTTGGAGTTGAATCGCGAGTTTACCAAACATGGAATCGACAACTCGCTGATTTACACCGATGAAGACTATGTGAAACCTTTGATGCAACTCTTTAAGAAAAGGGAGGCAAGAAGATGAAGAAATATGTTTTGTTTTTGATGGCGACGTTCGCCCTGTTCGGCGGCCTCAAGGCACAACAGGTGGAGGTGGACGGCAAGGTCGAAAGCACTGACGTGCAAGTCGGCAAGCCTTTCACCCTTGACTTGAGCCTTAAAGTGCCTTACGGTTGGTTTGTGGAATGGAACGACTTTGCCACCGACACGCTCTCGGAGCAGCTCGACATCATCAAGCGCAGCGAGGTGGAACGCACCGCCGATGCCGACAGCAATGTCATCGTGAAGCAGCAACTGACGCTGATGACGTTCGATACAGGTCAAGTGCAGGTGCCGCCTATCGCTTTGAAATATGCCCGTTCGTTCGACGACCCCAATCGCTTGAATGCCTATACCGACCCTATCCGCCTTTATTCGACGACCATGACGGTCGACACCACCATGGCTTATAAGCCCATCGTGGAACCCATCGCCGCACCGGTGAAGTTCAAAGAGGTGTTCCCCTGGATTCTCGGTGCGCTACTGTTGGTGTTGCTCGTTCTCGGCATTTGGTATTGGCGCAAGCACCGCAAACCCAAGGTAGATGCCGACGGTAACATCGTCCGCGGTCCTGTCATTCCGCCTTACGACAAGGCGGTGGGCGACTTGGAGAACTTGCGTCAGCAGAAGCTCTGGCAGTCGGGCAAGGTGAAGGAGTATTTCTCCTCGTTGACCGACATCGCCCGCGAATACATCGAAGGCCAGTTTGGCGTGAATGCCGTCGAGATGACCACCGACGACATCCTGGAGGAAGTCAAGCCGCTGCATTTCTCGCAAGAGACGTACAACAAGCTGAAAGATACCATGGAAGTCGCGGACTTGGTGAAGTTCGCCAAGTATTCGAGCTCCAATCTGGAAAGCGAGAATGCCATGAACAGCATGACGGAATTCGTCAACGAGAGCTATGCGCAATACAAGCAGCGCAAAGCCGAAGAGGAAGCGCGACTCGCCGAGATGAAGAAGCAGAAACAAGAGGAACCTACAGGAAAGGAGGACGTGAAAGATGTTTGAAAACATTGAATTTGCGAACCCCAAGCTGCTGTGGCTCTTACTGCTGGTGCCGCTGGCCATCCTTTGGTACATCCTGCGCCACAAGAAGCAGGAGGCGGCCGTGACCTTCTCTGACTTGAAGGGTATGGTCAAGTTGCCGAGGACTTGGAAGGCATGGTTCCGTCATCTGCTCTTTGTCTTGAAGATGGCGGCTTTAGCCCTGCTCATCGTGGCCTTAGCTCGTCCGCAGAGCTCGTCGACCAACTCGACCTCCAACATCGAAGGCATCGATATCGTCATGGCCATGGACGTCTCGGGCTCTATGTTGGCTCGCGACCTCAAGCCCGACCGTCTGACAGCAGCCAAACAGGTGGCCTCCGACTTCGTGAAAGACCGTCCTGGCGACCGCATGGGCTTGGTCATCTTCTCGGGTGAGACCTTCACCCAGGTGCCGTTGACCACCGACCATGGCGTGATGCTCAACATGTTGGCTGAGATGAAAAACGGCCTCATCGACGACGGCACCGCCATCGGCGACGGCTTGGCTACGGCTATCAGCCGACTCAAGGACAGCGAGGCTGTCTCCAAGGTGGTCATCCTGCTCACTGACGGTATGAACAACGCTGGTTCTGTCGATCCATATACCGCTGCCGAAATCGCCAAGCTTTATGGCATCCGCGTCTACACCATTGGCGTGGGCACGTATGGAACGGCGCCTTATCCTGTGCAGGATTTCTTCGGCAGAACGGTGATGCAACAGATCAAGGTCGAAATTGACGAGAAATTGCTGACTACCATTGCTACCTCGACGGGCGGCAAGTATTTCCGTGCCAACAACAACAAGAAGTTGGACGAGATCTATCAGGAAATCGACAAGTTGGAGCGCTCCAAGATTGAGGTGACGGAGTTCCGCCGTCTGCACGAGGAGTTCTATCCGCTGGTGGCATGGGCCATCGCCCTGCTGCTGCTCGAGTTCCTACTGCGTAAAACTATTTTCAGAACTTTAACGGATTAAAGCCATGGAAAACGTATTGCGATTCGAACATCCCGAGTACCTATACTGGTTGTTGATCATCCCGGTATTGGTCATCATTTATATTCTGTTCCGCCTCGGCCAGAAACGGCGTTTCGAGCGTTTTGCCCACATTGGGATGCGCGAGCAGCTTGTGCCGAGCTATTCTTCCCGTCGTTCCACCTTGAAGTTCATCGTCTTCCTGCTCATCATCGCTTGCTCTATCTTGGCCTTGGCCAACCTGCAGAGCGGCAGCAAGATGGAGGAGGTGAAGCGTGAGGGCATCGACCTTTACATCGCCGTCGACGTGTCGAACTCGATGAATGCTGAGGACATCGTCCCCAGCCGTTTGGAACGCTCCAAGCAAGCTATCAACAAGCTGATCAGCGAGATGCGTGGCGACCGTATAGGTGTTATCGTCTTTGCCGACAAGGCTTTCGTCCAACTGCCCATCACCACCGACTATTCGGCGGCTCGCATGTTCCTTTCGACCATCAACACGAAGCTCGTGGCGTCGCAGGGCACGGCCATCGCCGAAGCCATCAACTTGGCGCTGAAGTCGTTTCCCGACGAGGCCCACAGCCGCGCCATCGTCATCATCTCCGACGGTGAGGACCATGAGGACGACGCCGCTGTAAAGGCTGCTCAAGAAGCTGCCAAACAAGGTGTGCGCATCTATACCATCGGTATGGGTCTCCCCGATGGTGCGCCCATCCCGGAATACAACCAATATGGTCACCAGACGGGTTACCGCAAGGATGGTAACGGCAACACCATCATCACCCGCCTCGATGAACAGATGCTGCAGAAGATTGCCTCTGCAGGCAACGGCATCTATGTCCGCGCCAGCAACTCCAACGTGGGCTTGAGCAAGATCTACGAAGACATCAGCAAACTCGACAAGACCGAGATCGAGGCCAAGGTCTTCACCGACTATGAGGACCAGTTTCAATGGTTTGTGGGTGCCGCCATCGTCCTCCTGCTCATCGAGATACTTATCTCGTCGGGCAAAAAACGTTGGGAGAAGAAGTTTAATATTTTTGAAAAGAAAGATGAATAAGCTTGTTAAATATCTGACAATCATTATTTTTCTATCTTCTGCGCTGACGGTTTCGGCACAGAACGACGAGAAGGCCATTCGTAAGGGCAACCGCCAATACAAGAAGGCGAACTACACGGAGGCCATCGCCAAATACAAGGAAGTCATTGAGGCAAGCCCAAACAACACCAAGGCGATTTTTAATCTGGGTGATGCTTATTACGGCTTGCAGCAGTACGACAGTGCATATGCCACTTTTGAGAAGGTGGTGGAGATGTCGCCTGATGCCAAGTTGAAGTCGGATGCAGTGTTCAACATGGGCAACTGTCTGTTGGCACAGGACAAGTATTACGATGCCTTTAATATATATAAGGTGTCGCTGAAGCTGAACCCCGAGAACGAAAACGCCTTGTACAACCTCGAGTATTGCCGTGCCCATCTGGTGAAGAGCAAGATCCAGGTGGTGCAGCCCGAACACGGTAGGGTAGAGGTGAAGGAAAAGGAAGCCTTCAACGGACAACGCATCACGCTGAAGTCGCAACCCGACAAGGATTATGCCTTGTCGCAGTACCTCGTGGTGCGGGCCGATAACCAACAAGTCACGGTGGATGTGAGCGGCAGCAGTTTCGTCATGCCCAAGTTCGACGTGCTGGTCACGGCTGAGTTCAAGCAGGCGCATAAGATTGAAATCGACAAGGACATCAAGAACGGAACGGTAAAGGCCGACCGCACCAAGGCCGTCGAAGGCCAGCAGGTGACCCTCGAAGCACAGGGCGAGAACGACTTCGTGCTCGACAAGTTCATCGTGTATCGTACGGGCAACCGCAACGACACGGTGACGGTCAACAAGACGACCTTCCAGATGCCTAACTACGACGTGACGGTGACGGCTACCTTCCGTAGTGCCTTGAAAGTCAGTGTCGACAGCGTGGCCAACGGCACTATCTCGGTGACCGACAGCCTCGTCAAGCCAGGCGACAACGTCGGCATCATCGTGCGACCTGACAAGGGCTACCAGCTGGGCGACCTGCGAGTGGTCAGCGACAGGGATGCCACTGATTCGGCGCCTGTGTCGGACGACAACATGTTCCAGATGCTCGACACCGACGTGACGGTGAAGGCCAGTTTCGTTGAGGCCACCGACTACTATAAGGTGGAAGCCGACACGGCCATCGAAGGTGGCCACGTGCTCCTCGACCAGACCGAGGCCACGCGCCGCGAGACGGTGAAACTCGACAACGCTCCTGAACCTGGCTACCAGTTTAAGGAATATGTCATCCACCAGGTGGGCGACACCGCCGTGAAGGTCCAGCCGTTGGGCAACTTCTTCACCATGCCCGACTTCGACGTGGAGGTCACTGCCGTCTTCGAGAAGAGCGAAGGCGACAACCAGCAGCAGGACCAGCAACAGCAGGATCAGCAGCAAGACCAACAAGACCAAGAGCAACAGCAAGACCAGCAGCAGAATCAAGACCAACAGCAACAGCAGCAACAACAGCAGCAGCAAAACCAACAGATGTCGAAAGACGATGCCCAACGCATGCTGGATGCCCTTGAAAACCAAGAAAAGAAAACCATGGAGAAGGTTAACGAACAGAAGGTTCGTCAACAACCCAAAAAGAAATCCGATAAAGACTGGTAATTATGAATAAACGACTCATTTTGTTTTTGATGCTATGTCCCTTGTGGCTTTGGGCACAGGACAACCCGACCCTGACGGTCTCCGCCAAGAAACAGGTCGTTGTGGGCGAACGTTTCCAAGTGGTGTTTGAGTCCAATGCGGAGGGACGCAATTTCCAAGCGCCTTCGTTTGAGGGCTTTAATGTGGTAGGTGGACCGTTCACCTCCACCAGCTCGAGCATCCAGGTGGTCAACGGCTCGGTGACGCGCTCTACGCGCATCTCTTATACCTTTGCGGTGCAGGCCATACGTGAGGGCACCTTCCGCATCGGTGCAGCCTCGCTCACCGTCGACGGCAATAAGGTCTCTAGTGAGCCTTTTGAGGTCAAGGTGCTGCCCGACGATGGCAGCTCTGCCGCCTCGGGTGGTGGGGTAAACTCGTCACAAGGCCAGGGGCAGCAAAGCACCAGCGACCCGCAGGTCAGCGGCAAGGACTTGTTCCTCAGGTGTATCCCCTCCAAGAAGTCGGTATGTGTCGGCGAGCAGGTGGTCTTGACCTACAAGCTCTACACCAAGGTGCCGGTGTCGTCGGTTTCTGTCTCCAAGATGCCGTCGTATGCAGGTTTCTGGACCAAGGACATCTCCGACAACAGCGGCAAGCTGAAGCAGTCGAGCGAATACGTCAACGGCATCGAGTATACGACGGCCGAGATCCAGAAGGTGATTATCGTGCCGCAGCGTTCGGGCAACCTCACCATCGATCCGATGACGATGGAATGTATCGCCCAGATCCGTACCGAGCGTAGCAGCCGTCGCAGCATGGACCCCTTCGAGGCTTTCTTCAACGACCCCTTCTTCAGCAACAATATCACAAACGTGCAGAAGGAGCTCTCCTCGCAGTCGCTCACCATCGATGTGAAGAGCCTCCCCGAAAACGGCAAGCCCGATTCGTTTGCCGGCGCCGTGGGCAACTATAAGTTCACCTCGTCGATCGACAAGGAGGAGCTGAGCACCAACGAGGCTGTCACCATCACGTTCACGGTTTCGGGTTCGGGCAACATCGAGTTGTTGCAGATGCCCGAGCCGGTCTTCCCGCCTGACTTCGAGGTCTACGATCCCAAAATCACGACCAATGTGGATGCCTCATCGCAAGGTATGACGGGTACAAAGAAGGCCGAGTACCTGGCTATACCGCGTCGCGCTGGCAGCTTCTCCGTCCAGCCTGTGGAGTTCACTTTCTTCAACCCTAGCACGGGTACTTACCAGACCCTGCTTTCGGAGCCATATGAGCTCTCGGTGAGGAAAGGCAAGGACAGCGACGGCGACGGCGGTGGCGTGTATGCCTCCAACCAGGAAGACATCAAGTATTTGGGTAGCGACGTGCGCCATATCATGAACGACGGCGCGAAGTTAAAACCCAAACACTCCAGCTTCTTTGCCTCTTCGGTTTATTTTGCCATTCTGCTAGGACTTTTGGTGGTCTTCATCGCCTTGCTGTTCATCTTGAAGAAACGTGCCGAGATGGCCAAGGACACGGCAGCTAACCGCAACCGCAAGGCCGACAAGGTGGCTCGTGGTCGCCTAAAGAATGCCTACCAACACTTGAAGGCAAAAGACCAGGAGAAGTTCTATGTGGAGATGTCGCAGGCCTTGTGGGGCTACATCGCCGACAAGCTCGGTATCGAGCGCTCCAAACTGTCTATGGAGACGGTGAGTGAGACGATGAAGGCTAACAACGTGCCCGACGAGTTGACACAGCAGTTCGTCGACACACTCAACAGCTGTGAGTTTGCCCGTTTCGCCCCCGGCAGCGCCGAGGAGAAGATGGACGACCTCTACCAACGAGGCATCGACGTGATCTCGAAAGCGGAAAAAGTCATCTGAACAATGAAAGGAGAAATAACAATGAAAAGATACACCTTATTAATATATATGCTCGCCGTGATGGGTTGGGCCTTTGCGCAGAACCCTGCCGACGAATGGTTTGACCAGGCTAATGCCGCCTATAACTCAGGCAATTATAACGATGCCGTGGAGCTTTATCAGAAGATCCTTGACACGGATATGGAGTCGGTGCCGGTGTATTACAATATGGGCAATGCCTACTACAAGATGCACGACTATCCTATGGCCATTTACAATTACGAGAAGGCTCTGAAGCTCGACCCGTCGAACGAGGAGGTGAGGACTAACCTCGAAATCGCCAATCTCGCTATCGTCGATAAGATTGAGCCTGTGCCCCAGTCGTTTGTCGAACGTTGGTGGCGCAGCCTGAGGGCAATGGGCTCGGGTGACCGCTGGGCATGGTGGTCGGTGGCGGCTTTTGCCTTGCTGCTCGTCTGCCTGTTCATGTTCCTCCGTTCGCGCCGCATGGGATTGCGCAAGCTGGGTTTCTTCATGGGCATCGTCTTCTTCATCGTCTTCGCCCTCTCGGTGGTCTTTGCCGCACAACTCAAAAAGGCTGCCACCATCCCTGATCAGGCCATCATCATTGCCCCTACGGTGACGGTGAAGAGCTCGCCAGCGGAGACCAGTGTTGACCTCTTCGTTTTGCATGAAGGTACTAAAGTGGCCATTTTGGAGTGTTCAAACGGCTGGAATAAGGTCCGAATCGCCAATGGCAGCATTGGGTGGCTTGAAGCGGATAAAATGCTTTCTTTCTGACCTTTTCGGGATATGGAATGAAATTTTTTGAGAAAAAAATGAAAATTTTTCTCAAAAAATGTATTTTCTTTGATAGAATGTCCTATATTTGCAGACCATATTAAAGTGAAAAAGTGTCAAAACACGTGTAAAAGAAAGAATTAATTAAAATTTCGTGATATGAAAAAGAGATTTTTACCTTTCAGTTTACTTCTGGTAATCATGATCTTAGGTCAGTCAGTTATCGCTGACCAAGGTGGACACTATGTCCCACGCAAGCAAACAAGCAATGCGGAAAGCTTTATGGGCAGTCTCCGCGCTAACCAAAAGACGGGCTTGATTGATCCCGCTGACATGTTTAAGGCTATGCAAACACCAGCAGCAAAGAGTGCTGCCGATGATCCCCTCTATTGGATTAATATGGGCCCTGACAATATGGGTGGTCAGACCACGGCAATCCTGTATGACAACAGAAAAGAAAATGGTCACACCAATGGTATTGTCTATATTGGCTCTAAAGGAGGCGGTGTGTATAAAACCTACAACCATGGTGTCACTTGGCATCAGGTGGGTGGCCTTGATTTGATGGTCAGTTGTATGGCGCAGGATGAAAACGGTGTCATCTATGTGGGTACCGGTGACTGCGGTGATGCAGCCGCTCACAATGGCCTGAGCCAACAAGGTTATGACAATAGCTTTGTCGGTACGGGACTCTACACCCTCATTGACGATGTGTTTGAACAAGTCTTAGCTCCTACGGAGGACGCATGGCTGTTCATCAATGAGCTTGCTATTGCAGGCAATAAAGTTTTGGCTGCCACCAACGAAGGTCTGATGTATTCGAGAGACGGTGGTCGTACTTGGTCAACTGCCATTGAAGGTAAAGCTGTTTCTGTTAAGGTCGGTAGCGACAACACTATCGTGGCTGCTGTTGACGGCCATGTTTTTATTGGCAATAATGTGACAGAACTGGTAGACCATTCTGGCACCAGTGGCAACTTACAGGGTGACAGTTTGCTGCCTCAGGGCGTTTCTGGTGGCATGGTTGACATTGCCATTGCTCCGTCGGATGCCAACGTAATCTACGCTAGCTTCATTAAAGCCGATGGCAATCACTCAGGTGTTTTCGTATCCAATAATAAGGGTCAGACTTGGCGCACAGCATTGCCTTCTGTTTCTTCGGGCTATGGACACAATGTTTATGAGGGTTGGGGCCTTTACAATCATGGTCTTGTCGTAGACCCTGAAAATGCAGACCTTGTTTATGTGCTTGGTTACAATCTTTGGTCGTTGACTGCCAATGCTGGTTATTTCATTGCCAACCAATTGACCAATCAATCTTACTATTATTTGCCTGACTACATCCATGTCGGCCTCCATACCATGGTATTCAATCCCAATAATTCACAAGAATGCTATGTTGGTACCGATGGCGGTATCTATAAGGCTACGGGTAGATTCACCTTTAGTTATTGTAACCGAAACTATACCACTGCACGAATGTTTAATGTAGCCTATTCAGGTAAAGATACCCGTGTTTTGGCTGCTGGTCTGGATCACGGTACGGTATATATCCCTGGTGATGCCAATGGTAGTACACCTGGAGCGGGTTATTGGATCAATCCTAGAGGTGATAACATGGGAATGTTCTCTGAAGGCTCAAGTGCTGGCTCATGCGCTTTCTCTATGCTGAATGCCAATACGATTTTTGTGTCATATCTTCGTCAGGATGATTCAGATCATAAGAGAACGTGGTTCGCTCGTTCAGAAACTCTCGGTGAGGACTGGGTTTCCTCCAACTTTACTTCAGCAATGTCCTCGTATCCCACTTCCAATTCTTCTTTCCGCATTCCTTTACTTCTTTCTGAGAATTATAACAACCAACAAAATCCTGAAACTGCTTGGTATTTCAACGAGAGTGGCCACCATCAGGATGCTGGTACCACAGTTCAGGTCATGAGCAATAACGGCTATCCTTTCAACTATACTCTTACTTCCTATCTCGCTGCAGGCGATTCTATCGAAGTGCACGATCCTATCACCTCTTATTTCTATGTTGCTGCTACTGATGTTTTCCTGATGACCCGTACCCCGCTACAGTTCGACAAAGAAGCTGTATGGTACAAATTGGCTGACAAGAATGCTACTGGTGGTAACTTCAAAGGTGACCCGCTTTGCATGGATATTTCCGCTGACGGGAACACTATCTTTGTTGGTTTCAAGGATGGTAAACTGTTCCGTATCTCTGGTCTGAACAGTGTAGTTGATTCTCATACCGGTACCATTGGCGACTCGCTTTTTGCTGTTACTGTCACTAAGCTCACTCTTCCGATTAGTGGCCAGTGCGTGACTTCTGTCGCCGTCGACCCGCGTGACAACAATAAGGTTATTGCTACCTGTGGTAACTATGGCAATGAAGACTATGTATTCTATAGCACTGATGCCATGTCCGATGAACCTACTTTCGTTTCCAAACAAGGCAATTTGCCCAAGATGCCTGTCTACTCCTCAGTGATTGATATGACCACGGGCGATGTGATCATTGGCACGGAACGCGGTATCTATAGATCAAAGAATCTCAGTTCTTGGACGTTTGATAGTGAAGCACTTGGAGAAATTCCTGTCATGGAACTCAAGCAGCAACGCCTATTTGTTGAAGATGTCACTACAGTGAACCACACTGACGAAGGTGACTTCATCACTGAGTATCCTGGAGTGAAGAACACCGGTATCATTTATGCCGCTACTTACGGACGTGGCGTGTTCCGTTGCGAGAACTATAAGAAAGAGTTTACTAGCGTTCCTGAGACCCCAAGTGTTGAAGGCAACATCAACGTAAACATCTATCCCAATCCAGTCAGCAGTCAAGCCATTGTGAGCTTCGACCTCAGGGAAAGCTGTGATGTCAACTATCAAGTGTTCGACATGACAGGTCGCATGTTGATGAACCAGACCTTGGGTCGTATGAGCCAAGGCAACCACCAAATCAACATCAACGCTGAGAACCTCAGTACTGGTTCCTATATCCTGCGCATTAGCCAGGGTGTCAAGAACGAAACTGTGAAGTTCATGGTTTATTGATAACCCCTCCTGTAGAGACGTTTCCTGAAACGTCTCCACAATTCACCTACAAAAAAGGAAAGGCAATCTTTAAAGGTTGTCTTTCTTTTTGTATTTTTGCACTATCATTTCTTGACCTCCATGAACAGCAAAAGAATCAATAAGGTCTTAATCGCCAACCGTGGTGAAATCGCAGTGCGCGTCATCAAAACTTTGCGCAAGTTGCATATCACCTCTGTCGCCATCTTCGCTGACAACGACGCTAATGCTCTTCATCGCCGAATGGCTGATGAGGCTTACCCCCTAGGCTGCGGTTCGCTTAATGACACCTATCTTAATGTCCGTAAAATCATAGACGCGGCTCTTGACTCTGGTGCCGATGCCGTACATCCTGGCTATGGGTTTCTCTCCGAAAGCCCTGAACTTGTCGAAGCATGTGAAGCCAATAATTTGATTTTCATAGGCCCTGATGCGATGACAATGCGGCTGATGGGTAACAAGATTGCTGCGCGTAAGATAGCTGTTGAGCATGGCATCCCTGTCACTTTTGGTATGATGGGCAGTCACGACGAGATCATACAAGTAGCAGACTCACTGCCTTATCCTATTTTAATAAAGGCTGCCGCTGGTGGAGGTGGTAAAGGCATGCACATTGTCTGGGAAAAGAATGACCTCAAGCACGAATTGGAACGTGCCTCACGCGAGGCAGAAAAATACTTTGGTGACGGTACCGTCTTCATCGAACAATACATTGAAAACCCACGCCATATAGAGGTACAGGTGCTTGCTGATCATTTCGATAATGTCATTCATTTGCATGAACGCGAATGTACCATACAACGACGCTATCAGAAGATCATAGAAGAGTCGCCTTCTCCAACGTTGACTGTGGAGAAACGTGAACAGATTTGCAACACCGCGGTCAGGCTTTGTAAATCCATTGGCTACCGCAACGCTGGTACAGTTGAATTTCTCTTGGATAAAGATTTGAATTTCTATTTTCTTGAGATGAACACGCGCATTCAGGTAGAACATCCCGTCACCGAGATGCGGACAGGTATTGACATTGTGGAGGAACAGATTCGTATCGCAAGAGGTAAGGAAATGGGCTGGACACAAGAGGCTATCCAACCCCAAGGTCATGCCATAGAGCTACGTATTTATGCTGAAGACCCAACCAACGGTTTCTTGCCCACACCGGGTAAGGTAACGGCCTACCACGAGCCACAGGTGCGTGGAGCCCGCGTCGACAGCAGCATCGACGGCACTTGCACCATCACTGAGTCCTACGACCCCATGATCGCCAAGCTGACCTGCCATGCCAAGGACCGTCAGAGCGCCATCGAGACCGCCCGCCGCGCCTTGAAGGAGTTCATCATCCAAGGTCTAACAACCAACAAGGCCTATTTATGGGAGGTAATAAAAAGCGAGGATTTTGTAGAAAATAAGATCGACACATCCTTCTGCGCCACACATCAAGAACAACTGGTGAAGGCCCTGGAAGATAGTCGTAATATGCAGAATGTTAATGATATAGTGGCCGCTTTTTTGATGTATGACTTTTGCAAGAAACAGGTTGAGCAGCATCCTGAAAACGTGTGGGAGGAAATAGGTTATTGGCGCTATCACATGCAGATTACCGTCGATGTGGAAGGTCAAAAAGTGCCAGTTAGTATCAGTGCAGCAGAATCTGGCAAAATCAAAGGAATGGTAGGGGAGACACCATTCTCAGTGGAGTTTATCCAATACGACAACCGCCAGTTGAAAGTTATGCTCAACGGCCGCACAGAGATGGTCTATTGCTCCGTCAATGACGAGCAGAAGACCATCGTCAATTTCCATGGACTTAATTTCACTTGTTTCCGCACGGACCAACTCAACGACACCCTCGATTATGCCTGCAAGGAGCAAGTTAATGATAAGTCGCGTTTGGTCTCACCTATGCCAGGCAAAGTGGTGAAGATCAATGTCAAGGAAGGTGACGAAGTGAAAGAAGGAACCATCATGATGGTAGTGGAAGCCATGAAGATGGAAAATAACATTGTTGCTACTGGTACCGCCACTGTGAAAAGGGTTTTCGTTGAAGAAGGCCAGATGGTGGATAATAAAATGCAGTTAATTGAGTTGGAATAATAAATAAAGCCATCAGCTTTCAGCAGTCAGCTATCTGCCTTGGTGCCACCGAGCTGAAAGCTGAAGGCTGATTGCTGAAAGCAAACAAATACAAAAATATGAATTTCGACCTCACACAAGAACAAGAAGCACTCCGCCAGCGTGTGCGCGATTTCGCTGAACAGGAAGTGAAACCCGTTGCCCGCGAAAATGACGAGGACCAACATTTTGATGTCGGCCTGACACTGAAAATGGCTGAACTCGGCCTTTTGGGCATGACCGTACCGAAAGAATACGGTGGACAAGGGCTTGACAACCTGAGTTATATCATAGCAGTGGAAGAGCTTGCCCGTGTGGACGGCTCCACCGCTGCCACTATCGCCGCCGACAACTCCTTGGGTATAGGTCCAATTAAGGACTATGGTACAGAAGAGCAAAAACGAAAATACTTGCCTCAACTTTGCAAAGATCGCCTTTGGGGGTTCGGTCTGACTGAGGAGGACGCAGGCAGCGACTCACGCGGCACCAAGACGACCGCCAACTTTGACGGCTCCTTCTGGCACCTTAACGGCTCCAAAATCTTCATTACCAATAGCGCTACCCCTATCAGTTTAGGAACCACTGTTCAGGCTGTTTCGGGCGAGAAAGACGGTAAGCCAGAGTTCACGGCTTTGCTGGTTGAGAACAAAAGGGAAGGCTTCACCCAAACGCCTATGCACGACAAAATGATGTGGCGTGCTTCTAATACGGGCAAGCTGATTTTCAATGATGTACGTCTGTCCGAAGACTGCATTTTGGGCAAGCCAGGCGAAGGCTCCCACATTATGCTCGCCACCCTCGATTCCGGCCGTCTTTCGATTGCCGCCATGGGATTGGGTTGTGCACAGGGTGCGTATGAGATGGCACTGGCCTACTCGAAGAAACGCGTTCAGTTTGGCAAGCCAGTCTGCAAATTCCAGGCTGTGAGTTTCAAGTTGGCCGACATGGCCATGAAGATTGAAGCTGCACGAGGACTGCTCTATCATGCCTGCTGGCTAAAGGATCAGCACCGTCCTTTCGGCAAGGAGGCTGCCATGGCGAAGTTGTATTGCTCCGAAGTGGCAGCTGAGGTCTGCGACAAAGCCGTTCAGGTGATGGGCGGTCATGGCCTGCTGAAGGAATTCGACATGGAACGTTTTTATCGCGACCAACGCATCCTTCAAATCGGCGAAGGCACGTCTGAAATCCTCCGCTTGGTGATTTCAAGAGCCATTGGCTGCTGATGTTCCTTTTACCGTCATTGCGGGCTTGATCCGCCATCACTTACGAGAAGGGGCTCCCTTTCGCTCAGGAGATGGCGGATGTACCTCCGCCATGACGGCTGAATGATTGTTTTGACTATTGTAGTTTTATTAAACATAGAATCTTATGAAAATCAAGTACCTAGCCATCATCGCAGCCCTAGCCATTGGCGCCTCTGCCTGCGACACCCCCAAGCCTGAACCGGCTCCCGAGCCTGTTCAGCAAACCACACATCTCTCGGACAAATATGCCGAGTACACCCTTACTACCGACATCAGCCACCTCAGCGATAATGAACGCGAGATGCTGTCCTTGCTATTCGAAGCTGCCGACATCATGGACCAGCTCTTTTGGATGGAGAACTATGGCGACAAAGAAACCCTCATGAACCAAATCGGCGACAATGCTGACATTAAGAAATTGGCTACCATCGCATACGGCCCTTGGGACGGCCTCGATGGTAACAAATCCTTTGTTGAAGGCATTGGCGAGAAACCTGCAGGCGCACAATTCTATCCTGCAGACATGACCGAGGAGGAATGGAATGCCTTCGACGATCCAGACAAAACTAGCCAATACACCATGATCGTCCGCGACGAAAATGGGGCATTGAAATGTGTGTGGTATCACGACTATTTCGAAGAACAGATTAAGAAGGCCGCTTCACTGCTCGATGATGCCTCTGAACTTGCTGGTGATGAGGAGTTTGCTGAATACCTCCGCCTCCGTGCCAAGGCCCTCCGCACCGATGACTACCTTGAGAGTGACATGCAGTGGATGGATGTCCGCAACAACAATGTCGACCTCGTCATTGGCCCCATCGAGAACTACACCGATGCCCGCTATGGCATCAAGGCCTCACACGAAGCCTTCATCCTCATCAAAGACCAAGAATGGACCAAGCAGTTGGCCCGCTATGCAGCCTTCGTTCCTGAGCTTCAGAAGCAGCTTCCCGTGCCTGCTGAATACAAGAAAGAAGTGCCTGGAAGCGATGTCGACTTGGCCGCCTACGATGTCGTTTACTATGCCGGCGATTGCAACGCAAACAGCAAGACCATTGCCATCAACTTGCCTAACGACGAGCGCGTACAGCTGCAACGTGGTACTCGCAAGCTTCAACTCAAAAACGCCATGCAGGCCAAGTTTGACAAGATTCTCGACCCCATCTCTAAGGAACTGATGACTCCTGAGTCAATGGAGCACATCAAGTTTGATGCCTTCTTTGCCAACGTGATGTTCCACGAGACAGCACACGGCATGGGTATCAAGAACACCATCACGGGCAAAGGGACTGTCCGCGAGGCACTTGGCAACCAATACAATGCCCTCGAAGAAGCCAAAGCCGATGTGCTGGGTCTCTATCTTGTCACCAAGTTGGCCGAGATGGGCGAGTACACCAACACCACTATGGAAGACAACTATACCACCTTCATGGCTGGCATCTTCCGCTCGGTGCGTTTCGGTGCTGCCAGCGCCCATGGTAAGGCCAATATGCTTACTTTCAACTATTTCCAAAACGAAGGTGCCTTCGTTCGCAACGAAGAAGGAAAATATGCAATCGATTTTGAAAAGATGAAAGTGGCCGTTGAGAAATTGGCGGGCGACATCCTCAAACATCAAGGCGACGGCGATTATGAAGCCACCAAGACATGGATGGGTGAGATGAGTGTCATCAAACCTGAACTCCAAGCCGACCTAGACCGTGTGAATGCCGCTGGCATCCCTGTCGACATCTACTACAACATGGGTCCTCAAGTGTTGCTGAAGTGATGTTCCCTGCCTGGCAGGGCATCAATCAATTTTTTGGTATAAGCGTTAAGCGGATGTTCGAAGAGAGCATCCGCTTCGTTCATTTCTACAGGTTTACCGTTATACATCACCACGACGCGGTCGCTCATGAAACGCACCACGCTGAGGTCGTGCGAGATGAAGATGTAAGTCAGTCCGCGCTCTTCCTTCAAACGGTTGAGCAGGTTGAGGACCTGCGCCTGCACACTCACGTCCAAGGCCGACACCGACTCGTCGCAGATGACCAGCCTCGGGTTGACCGCCAAGGCACGTGCGATGCAGATGCGCTGCCGCTGGCCGCCCGAGAACTCGTGCGGGTAGCGGTCGTAGTGCTCCGCCTTCAAGCCTACCTGCTCCAACAGCTCACAAACGGCGTCCCTGAGGGCGCCTGAGCCTGTCGAAGGCCCCTTAGTCCCGCAACCATGCACCCGCATGGGCTCCGCGATGGCCTCGCCGATGGTGATGCGTGGGTTGAGGCTGGAGTAGGGGTCCTGAAACACGATCTGTGCCCGCTTGCGGAAGTCGCGCAAGGCCTGTCCTTTCAGCGCGGTCACCTCCACGCCGTCGAACCACACCTTGCCGCCTGTGGGCTCGGCCAATCGCAGGATGCTGCGCCCTAGGGTGGTCTTGCCGCAGCCCGACTCGCCTACGAGGCCGAGGGTCTCGCCCTCGTAGACGTCGAGCGTGACGTCGTCGACGGCCTTCACGTGGTCGTAGACCCTGCTGAACACGCCTTTGCGCAGAGGATACCAGGTTTGCAGATGCTCCACCTTCAGCAAGGGCTGCCTGCTGTAGAGCCGTTCGAGATGCGCCTTACGCTCCGCCTCGGTGATCTGCAGGTCGAGTAGGATCTGTTCTTTGCCGCCTTGCCACTGTCCGTCGAGAAACTCCTTGACGATGGGCAGGCGCTTGAGGCGCACGTCCATGGGCGGACGGCAGGCGAGGAGGCCTTGTGTATAGGGGTGTTGGGGATGGCTCATTATCTCTCGCACCGTGCCGCGTTCGAGGATCTCGCCGTTGTGCATCACCGCCACGTCGTCGGCAATCTCGGCCACCACGCCGAGGTCGTGGGTGATGAAGATCATCCCCATGCCTGTCTCGGCTTGCAGCTTGCGCAGCAGCTTCAGGATTTCGAGTTGCACGGTGACGTCCAAGGCCGTGGTCGGCTCGTCGGCGATGAGCAGCTGGGGATGGCAGGCGATGGCCATGGCGATCATCACACGCTGCTTCTGTCCGCCCGAGAGTTCGTGGGGATAGCTGTCGTAGATGGCTTCGGGCCGCGGCAGCATCACCTGCTTGAAGAGCTCGATGACACGCTCCTTAGCGGCCTTCTTGCTGACATCTTCATGTTGCAATATCATCTCACTGACTTGATACCCGCACTTGTACACCGGATTCAACGACGTCATAGGCTCCTGAAAGATCATGGCGATGCGCTTGCCGCGCACCTCAGCCATCTGGCTCTCGGTATAGCCTTTGATTTCCTCGCCTTCGATGCGGATGCTGTCGGCCTCGATGCGGCTCACCCGCTCGTTGAGCAGGCGCATCACCGCCAACGAGCTCACCGACTTGCCCGATCCCGACTCGCCCACGAGGCCCAAGGTGCGACCCGCCATCACGTCGAGGTCGATGCCGTGGACGGCTTCCACCCATTGGCTTTCGTGCTTGAAGGCGACTTTGAGGTTCCTTATGGAGAGTAACGGTTCGGTCATTTCGCTGTATTTCGTGCAAAAATAGTCTTTTTTTATCGGTTTATTGGTTTTTTAGTATTTTTGTAGAATCAAACACATTAAAACAACATGTCATGAAACACATTTACCTTGCCTTATCCTTGGCATTTCTTCTTTTTGCCTCATGTGGCACAAACAACCAACCCGTAGATGAAGATACGACGGAGCTGTCGCAGGATTACGTCACTATTTCTGATGACCAGCCCGCTATCACGGGTGAGATCAAAGACGGTGGCCTGTGGCTCACCTTCCATAAGGACCAGATCCTGCCCGTTGGCATCGTCGACGACGACTCGTATCGTTTGCCTGATGAGCCTGTCAAAGTGGAAGGACTGAAAGGCGCTCCGAAGAATTTCATCATCGCCGACATGGGTCAGGACTATAACCCCATCCTCTGCGTGCTCACCGAGGAGGGCAAGGTGCAGATGCTCAGCCTATGGAACACCGTCTCCACTGGCGATTTGGAAGCCAATGAGATCCCCATGGACAACATCGTTGGCTTCACCGATGGCCCTGGAGGTCCTTGGGAGGACGAGGACGGCACCGTCTTCTACGATTACGTCACCATCTATGGACTGGATGAGGAGGGCAACGAATACGAGGTGTGCGAGTATACATTTTACAATTGGTTGAAGCATTATGTTTACGGCGACGACCCGGAATGGCCCACTACCCTTTACACCTTGAACCTATCGGCCGACTGGAAGATGAGGTTTATTGAGGAACGCCTGAAGGAAGAGGCTGTCGTGGAAAAGCAAGGCCGTTTCTGGCCCATCGCGATGGATTGGGATGGAATGATGTTCCGTTATGGCTACGAGCTGACCCGACTGATTGATGCCACTGACCTCAGCAGCGACCCAAAAGAGTCGGAGATTTGCGAAAAAGGCGTATTTGTGTTGAGTTATAGCGACGATCCCTCCTACTTCGTCGTCAATCCTATCGAGGGTCTCGACTTGACGGGACAAGGATTGAACCAACCCGTGGAGTTCCAAGCCAGTGTGGGCTATTAATTGAAAAGTAGATGAGCTAAAGTAGTTTACATAAAAGGTAAGAGATTTGGCCGTCAGCAGTCAGCCATGGTGCTACCAAGCTGATAGCTGACGGCTGATAGCTGACAGCTAAGAAGTTTATTCTAATGCAGTTTAGTTTTGAACAGTTACTTATGACCTTATGAAAAATAGAAAGTACATTTTAGCCGTAACAGCATTAGCCTTGCTATTTGTTGGCTACGGCTGTTTCGGCGACAAGAAGGAAAAGAAAGTCGACACGCCCGTGGAGTCGCCAAAAATCGATGACAAAGGCATTGCTTTTCAGATGTTTGAACGTATTCCCAAGGAGGACTTGTACGAAAGTTTCCAAACGAAGACCTACACCTGTCCTGACGACTGCCACCGCCATTTTGGCGACAGCGAGGGCAACGACATGGACGCGGGACTGTATATGGAAAACGGAGGCAACCATAGGTTCACTGTGGATTGTTTCCCGCTGAAAAACGGCGGCTGGCTGGCTATGCTGGTCAACGAGGGCTGCTTCGACGGCTGCGAACAGACCGTGAAAACCTACATCTACAAGGATGATGCCTTGACTCCCGCGAACGGCATGTTGCCCGTGCCCACCATGGAAGAAATGGTGGCCTATCCCTTCCTCCTGTATGGCATCAGCGATGATGAAATCAATGGGTTCAAGTCGGAATGGGACGAGCGTATGCTTTACAATGTCAAGGGCGACACCCTAATGGTGGAGGCGGAGACGCTCAACTACGACGAACAGTTCATGTCGGTCCTGTCGGCAAGGATGTACGTGTGGGACGGCGAGCGTTTTGTTCCCACTCTGAATAATGAAGAGAGGACTTATCCTCTTGTCGATCGCGATGGCTTGGGCGGCCTTCATCTGAACGACAGCATGCCCGAAGAGTTGCCTGGACTCAGCAAGCGCTACGAAGGCGAAGTGCTCGCCTTCAACCGCGACGGGGAGCCTTTCGTCAAGCTCCATCCCGATGGGGCAGGCAAGATACAGGCCATCGACGTCTTTGCCAAGGACTTGACCTATTACCGCGGCAAGATCGGCGACACGCTCAACAGACTGCTCTACAAAGGTGCACTCGAAAACAAGGCATACTATAAGGAGGGCGAATTTGTCGTGACCGAAGAAAGTGAATATTCCGAGAACCGCATCGACTATGTGGGCCCGAAAGATGCCATCGACGGCAGTTTCGTGGATGGCGAGATCGCGAATCCTAAGTTCAGGCCCGATGCCACGGTACAGTATATCCGTATCTACAAGCCCCACCACTGGGAGAACGACACCTGCGACATGAGGGCGTTGAGGGAAGCGCTGGCAGACGCCATGCTTGACCAAGGCAACCCTACTTATGGAATCAACCATTTCGAGTATTATCGCGAGATGTACAACGATAGCTGTCAGGGTTGGTGCGATTCGTTCAATTACTACCTGCACTGCTATCCGTTGAAGAGCGGTGGGTTTAAGGTGTATGAGACTAGTGACTGGCAGCCGGGATGGGAGATTGAAAACAATCCACAGGAAGGTTTCACACTTATCTCTGCCTACATTTACAAGAACGGTGATTTGACAGAGGTCGAGGCTGAGCCTGGGTTGAATGACTTTGAATTGAACGAGGACCAGTTCCACTTCGCCAATGTCACCAATATCGTGTTTGACGACCGCACCATCAAGATCCACTTCAAGGATGCCAACAACGAACGCCGATTCTATGAGTTCACATGGGACGGCACGTCGATGCGTAAGACCAACGAAGGACTTTATGAGAATGAGTTTTAACTAAGTAGATGAGCAGAATGAGTTTACAGAAAAGGAATGAGAAGTTGGCTGTCAGCAGTCAGCAATCAGCAGTCAGCCTTGGTGCTACCAAGCTGATAGCTGACGGCTGATAGCTTACAGCAAAGAAGCTTATAATAATGCAGTTTAGTTACTTATAAAAACAAAGATACATGAGAAAACTAGTTGCCGTGGCGTTGCTGCTATGCTTCGCCTTGCCGATGATGGCACAAAACAAAAAAGAGGAGGCTCGCGTTCAGCTGGCCCGTGAGAAATACGCCGAAGGACTGGCGAACATCGCAGCCGTGAAGCAATACGAGTCTGACGACATCCCCGCCGTCAACTACACCACAGTGGTGCGCAAGCAAAACTGGGCTGGGGCAGGGCAGATGGTTGACAAGATGGAGTTCTACTACAACGAAATCGAAGATGACATGGAACCTTATCCTGTCGGTTACTCACTCGTCATGGTGCGCCGCACTTATAATGTGGGAGCTACCGACCGTATCGAGGAATATGTCTACGACAACGACGGTAAGCCTTTGTTCTGGTTTACGCGTTACGGCTATGCCAAGGACGAGATGGTAGAGTTGCGTGGCTATTATGATGCCAATGGGCAACTCTTCCGCACCATCTGCAAGCGAGCCGACAAGAACGGCGAAATGAAGATCTGCGAACTTGATGAAGAGCTGGAATCGGCTTATTCCATGGTTTTTGATCATTTCATTGCCTTGAGCGCCGCCTTCCAAGCCATCTATTCTGTTAATCCTTAAGCACAACAAACTTACAAATCATGAAGAAACATAACCTCTTATTGGCTGCCTGCGCGATGTTCCTCGTCTTCGGCGCGTGCGACAACAATGGCCAAAAGCAAGCAACAAAGGAAGACGTTAAGCCAACCGCGCAAGAAACGACGGTGACCACTTCGCCCGACTTGGTCTTTTTCGAACTGCAAGGCCCAGTGAAACGCTGCGACCTTGTGGAGTTCGACCGTAATGGCAAAATCACTTCGGTTGACGGCCAAGACCCATTCACCCTTGGAGAGCCACAGCGTGAGATGAAAGAGGATGGCGAGGTGGTGGACTATTGCCGTTGGACTCGTGATGTCCAAGGTCAGATTGACTCTATACTTTGCTATGAATATGTAGATGAATACAGATGGTATGATGGACGTGTGACCCAAGTCTTGTCGGGCTATGAAGGGCAACTTTGGTTGACCGACCTTGAATATGATGCCGACGGGCGATTGGTGAAGACAATGCAGTATGAAGTCGTCGAGACCGAGGGGCCTGAAGAGGTGAACCTAATGTGGGTTACCGAATACACCTATCTTGAATTCGACGACCATGGCAACTGGATACGTAGAAAACAGACGGACACAGATCAAGTTGTTGAATATGTCAACGAAACGGAAGTGTCCAGAGAGATCGAGTATTATTGATTCGACCTATGGAGCAAAAAAAGCCCTGCTGTGATGCGGGGCTTTTTTTGTTTGCTTTCAAAACGTCGGGTGAATCCAGATGGACGACACCTTGGCGTCAGGTTTGAAAGTGGGATTCTCGACGGGCGCAGGGATGTCGAAAGGCACTTCCGGCAGAAGGCCGTCGTAGGCCTCGCTACTGATGAGATAAGTAATGCCGCCGTCGTAGATGCGGAAATACTGGTCGTCATAAAATGTGACTTCCAAGTTAGGGTTGGCTTTGAGGATGTCGTTGACGTTGCTCCCAACTCCTATGCCGTTGTGGGTGAACTGGTCCGACACCACCATGATGCCACCGATTTCGTTCGACTGTGCGTCGGTCTCATCGATATAGGCGGGGTAGATGATAAACTGCATCTCGCCGTCCTTGCTGAACTCAACGGAGACTTCCTCCATCTCTTCCTCGTCGACAGAAACGACCGTATTGATGTCGTAATCGGGATGCGATTCGGGAATGGCGGCGCCAAGCTGGAACTCGCCAAGACCGTCATCGGTGATAATGTCGTTTTTGGGGAGATTGTCATTTGTCGCCTGGATGGCTGTCGATTCGGGCTCTATGTCCTTTTGATCCTGTGGATTACCGTTGTTGCAGGCCGCCAATGCCACGGCCATCGCGAAGAATAATGCTTTTGCCTTCATGATTTAGTGTTTTTTGCTTGGCAAAGATACGGAATTCTTGAAAAATGCCTACTTTTGCGTAATGATAACCAATAAATAGTCCAATAATGAAACAGAAAACGCTTCTCCTTCTGGTGCTTTTTGGCCTGCAGGTTTGGCTGCCGATGAAGGCCTTGGCCCAGTTTGATAACTATTTCACCGAGTCATCACTTCGTGTCGACTACGTCCTGACGGGTAACAACAAGACGACTACCTTCTCGCTCAAGGAACTCATCCACGAACCCTATTGGAGCGGATCGAAGACCAACCTCATTGACGATCTGGAGTTTGGCAACTACATCGTCAAGGTGTTTGAGGCGGGCACTGACCATCTCTTGTTCTCCAAAGGTTATCAGAACCTTTACGGCGAGTGGACCAGCACTCCTGAAGCCTTGAAACTCACAAAGAGTTTTGAAGAATCGGTCGTCGTGCCTTTTCCCAAGGCGAAAATTGACATTGCCTTGTACCGAAAGACTTGGGAAAATGAATTAGTGGAAGGAATGCGCCTTACGGTCAATCCTGACGACTATTTCATCCGCGACTACGACAACCTTGGCCTGCCCGTCTACGACGCTTGGATCGGCAACAAGGACATTACCCATGCCGTCGACATCGTCATTCTGCCCGAAGGCTACACGCAGGCCGAGATGGGCAAGTTCATCAAGGATTGCGACTTCTTCGTGAAGAGCCTCTTCGACTATGCGCCTTACGACCGCTACCGTGAGAGCTTCAACGTGCGTGGCCTTATGGTGCCTTCCGAGGAGAGCGGTTGTACCATGCCCGGCGACCATATCTACAAGAACACCGCCATGCGTTTCAGCTTCTGGACCTTCGACTCTGAACGCTACTGCATGAGCACCGACAATCGCGACATTCGTGACCTTGCGGGTCAGGTGCCCTACGACC
This sequence comes from uncultured Bacteroidia bacterium, assembly GCA_902794155.1. Taxonomy (GTDB): domain Bacteria; phylum Bacteroidota; class Bacteroidia; order Bacteroidales; family F082; genus Limimorpha. The sequence continues at coordinate 11,463 of CADBGN010000013.1, read as the reverse complement.
AGATCTATATCCTCGTCAACACTGAAAAATATGGAGGCGGCGGCATTTATAACTTCTATTGCTCAAGCGCGAGTAGCAACAGCTTCTCGGGTGATGTCATCATTCACGAGTTCGGTCACGGCTTCGCAGGCCTCGCCGACGAATACTATAACGACGAGACGGGCTACGACCACATGTACAACCTCGCCGTCGAGCCTTGGGAACCCAACATCACCTCGCTCGTTGACTTCAGTGGCAAGTGGGGCGACATGCTCGACAAAAAGACCCCCGTGCCTACGCCCCGTGAGAAGAAATACGAACAGACCATCGGCGTTTTTGAGGGTGGCGGCTACGAACCCAAAGGCATGTACAGCCCCCACATGGACTGCCTGATGAAGACCTTCAAGGGCCATGAGTTCTGTCCCGTCTGCCAGCGCGCCATCGAACGAATGATCCTTTATTACTCCAAATAAAGCCCTGAAAGGGCGATTCGACCACACCCCGATACGCAGTTTCGGGTAAATACAATTGATCATGAATTACCTCGACATCATCATCGCCATCATCCTCCTCGTATTCGGATTCAAGGGGCTTCGCAAAGGCCTCATCATCGAGGTGGTCACCCTGCTTGCTTTCGGTGTGGGCATCTATGGTGCCATGCACTTCTCCGACTTCACCGCCGAGCATCTTCAGGACTTCATGGAAATCAACCCGAAATACCTCAACACCATCGCCTTTGTCTTGACCTTCATCATTTTGGTGGTGCTGGTCAACCTTATCGGGCGCTTGGTCTCGAGGATTATCAAGTCCTTAAACTTGGGCTTTTTCGACAAGTTGGGTGGTTTTCTTTTTGGCATTTTGAAAGGTGTTTTGCTGTGCAGTACCTTTGTGCTGGTGCTCAACAACCTGCAGTGGACGGGTATCATCAAGGAAGAGGTGAGGCAGAAGTCGTTCCTCTATCCCTACGTGGAGAAGACCGTGCCTTATCTCTACAAGGGCTTCGACTTGGTGAAAGGCTATGCCCAGGAGATGTTGCCTGAGCAAGATGAAAGCCCCGACCCGCCAAAGTCCAACACCGTATCCTTCTAACACCAAAAAACAAAAAGAGAGAGGCGCGTCAGCGTCTCTCTCTTTCCGTGTCAATCCGTGTTCGAAATTCCATGTCCTAAATCACTCCGCGTTCCATCAGCGTCATGATCGTCTCGATCTCGTCGTCTTCGGGGTTGTTGTGCGGATCATATTCTGTCTTGAGGTTGTAGCCCCATAGGCGGGCAAAGCCTTGGTAGAAGAAGGCGCGCACCTTGCCGCGCAGTTCTTTGACGACTTGATAACTGGTGCGAGATGTCTCACGGTCGATGAGGCGGACGAGGATGAGCCCTTGCGAGATGGTGAGGTTCTTCAGCTCCTCGGTGTATTGTTCAGTGATTTCATCTTCGGCTTGTTTCATCAGGCGTTTGCGCTCCGACTTGTCGTTGATGTTGGCCAGGATGGAGTCGTATTCTTGCATCTTAGCGCCAGCGAGTTTGGCGTAGGGATACACCTTCTTCACGTTGTTGGCCAAACGGCGGCCTTGACGCGTGTCGGTGATTTGCAGATAGCGTTGCATCAGGTCGATGTCCACCTCGGGCAGGAAAACGATGAGGGTGGTGTCGCCATTCTCGTCGATGCGGCCGTAGACCACGCTACCGTTACCTTGGGTGGGGTCGGGAGTGCTGTTGAAATCAACCACTGCCGATTGGGGTTGGGGGGCTTCCTGCTTTCTGACGACCTTGATTTTCTTCTTTGCGGTGTCGCCTTTGGCGATCATTTGTGCAAATCCTGTCATGCTCATCAAGGCTATCAGTGCGACTAAGGCTATTCTTTTCATGGTGTTTTCTCCTTTTGATTGTTTAACGCCCGGACTAATGCAACTATTGTGCCAAAATAAAAAAAACGGCATCAAGCTGATGCCGTTTTTAGGGTTATATGGACCTTTTCTCAATCACCTACATGTAACTTCTGCAAACCAGATTTCTCTAGTTTTGCCTTTGCGTAGGCGCGGTCGATGACCAATTCGGTGGCGTTGATGTCGGAAGGCATCTCAAACATGGCGTCGTTGAGGATGGCTTCCATGATGGAACGCAGTCCGCGCGCGCCCACCTTGAACTCGATGGCTTTCTCCACTACGAAGTCGAGCACTTCATCCTTGATGACCAAGTTGATCTTGTCCATGGCGAAGAGTTTCTGGAACTGCTTCACCAGGGCGTTCTTGGGTTCGGTGAGGATGCGCTTCAGCGCATCGGCATCCAAGGGGTTGAGGTGGGTGATGATGGGCAGACGACCGACGATCTCGGGAATCAAGCCGAATTTCTTCAGGTCGGCAGGGGAGAGGTATTGTAGCATGTTGTCCTTGTCCAAGGCCTCGTTGCCTCCTGTGCCATAGCCGATGACGTTGGTGCGCTTGCGGGCGGCGATGAGTCGCTCGATGCCATCGAAGGCGCCGCCGGCGATGAAGAGGATGTCTTTCGTGTTGACGGCAATCATCTTCTGCTCTGGGTGCTTGCGCCCGCCTTGGGGCGGCACGTTGACGATAGAGCCTTCGAGCAGCTTCAGCATGGCTTGTTGCACACCTTCGCCCGACACGTCGCGAGTGATGCTGGGGTTGTCGCTCTTGCGTGCGATCTTGTCGATCTCGTCGATGAAGACGATGCCGCGCTCGGTTGCGGCAACGTCGTAGTCGGCGGCCTGAAGCAGCTTGACGAGGATGTTCTCCACATCTTCGCCGACATAGCCTGCCTCGGTGAGCACGGTGGCGTCGGCGATGGCGAAGGGCACGTTGAGCATCTTGGCAATGGTGCGGGCCAGCAGGGTCTTGCCCGTGCCGGTCTCACCCACGAGGATGATGTTCGACTTCTCGATCTCCACCTCGTCAGCCTGCACTTTCTGGCTGATGCGCTTGTAGTGGTTGTAGACGGCCACGGCCAAGGTGCGCTTGGCTTCGTCCTGCCCAATGACATATTGGTCGAGAAACTTCTTGATCTCGGCAGGTTTCTTCAAGGCCAATCCCGAAGGGGTATAGCTCTTGTCATTGCCGCCAAACTGTTCCTTGACGATAAGATGGGCCTGCTCGGCGCAGCTGTCGCAAATCTCGGCATCGATGCCTTGGATAAGCAAGCGTACCTCGGAGGCTTTCCTGCCACAAAACGCGCAAACGCCTGACTTCTTTGCCATGGATTAAGCCTGTTTGTTCTTGATGAGCACCTCGTCGATCATGCCGTATTCCTTGGCTTCGGCGGCGGTCATCCAATAGTCGCGGTCGCTGTCGGCCCACACCTTGTCGTAGGTTTGGCCTGAGTGCTTGGCGATGATTTCGTACAGCTCCTTCTTCAGCTTCTGGATCTCGCGTGCCGTGATTTCGATTTCGGTGGCTTGACCTTCCACGCCGCCCATGGGCTGGTGGATCATGATGCGGGAGTGGGGCAGGGCCGAGCGTTTGCCCTTGGTGCCGGCGCACATCAACACGGCGGCCATCGAAGCGGCCATGCCAGTGCAGATGGTGGCCACGTCGGGCATGATGAACTGCATGGTGTCGTAGATGCCTAAACCAGCGTAAACGCTGCCGCCAGGCGAGTTGAGGTAGACCTGGATGTCGCGCTTCGAGTCGGTCGACTCAAGGAAGAGCAGCTGGGCTTGGATGACGTTGGCTACATAGTCGTCGATGGCGGTGCCGAGGAAGATGATGCGGTCCATCATCAGACGGCTGAACACGTCCATCTGGGCCACGTTGAGTTGACGCTCTTCGATGACGGTGGGCGAGATGTAGCTCGTGTTGTTGATCTTGGAGATGTATTGTTCAAGACCTAAGGTGTTCATCCCTAGGTGTTTGGTGGCATACTTGAAGAATTCGTTGTTCATTTTGTTAGAATAGTTTTTGAGTTAAAGAGTTCTTTTAGTTGCCTATGGCTTATGGCAAATGGCCTATGGCACAATTCGACGAAAGTGAAATGAGCCATAGGCCATAGTCATGAGCCATAGTTTACTTGGCTTTCCGTTCCTCTTCCAGTTTCTTCATGAAGTCGGCGGCGGTAGTCTCGGCGTAGTTGATGTTCATCTTGCCTTTCAAGAACTGCGTCATCTTGATGTCGGCAAGTTGGTTCTTGATGCCGTTCACCTGCTGCTCGTCCTTGAGGTAGTTGGCGGCAATCTTGTCGAGGTTGGCCTTCATGTCGTCTTCGAGGGTGGCGTAGTCAATGCCGGGGAAGATTTGTCTCAGCACGAAGTTCTTCACCTCTTCGTCGTTGATGATGAGTTCGGGGTTGGCCTTCACGATGCTGTCTTCGATGAGCTGCCAGCGCAGACCCTTCACGTAGTCTTTTTCGTAGTTCTTGTCGACATCCTCAGCGGTGATCTTGCCTTGACTGTTCTCCACAATCCAGCGTTTCATGAAAGCGTCGGGCAGGTCGAAATGCACTGCGGCCACCAGCTCATCAATCATCTTGTTGAAGAGGATGGGGTCGGTCTCGGCCTCATGCTGCTTCTCCATCTCGGCTTTGACAGCGGCCTTGAAGGCATCGAGGTCCTTGATTTCCTTGTCGGGGAAGATCTTCTTGAAGAAGTCCTCGTTGAGTTCAGGCTTCTCGTTGCGGATGGCATCGTCAATGATGATGTTGAAGTCGCCGGCCACAGGAGCGTCGTTGCCCAAAACCTTGGCGGCTTCCTCTTCTGAACCGAACACCTTGGCAAAGTTGACAACGAATTCGGAACCCACTTCCTTGTCGATGAATTTCTTGCGCTGGGTCTTGTTCTTGATTTGGCTCATGTTGAAGAAGACACCGTCTTTCTCGTAACCGCCTTCCACTTCCTTGCCGTTCTTGGCTTCGCGGATCTTGATCTCGAGGCGGTCATCCTCGCCCACGGTCTCGGGATGGCTTGTGTCGGGGTTGCGCTGTTGGAGGTCTTCAACGACTTTGTCCACTTCTTCATCGGTGGGGACGATATGGTAGAAGTCGACCATGGTGTTGGTGTAGTCGACGTTGATTTCGGGACGCAAGGCAGCTTCGAAGTAGAAGTCGATGTTATCATCCTTTTCAAGGTCGGTGGGCTGCTGCTGTTCAGTATCGTTGAGTGGGTAACCCAGGAGGTCGAGCTTGTTGTCGACGATATGTTTGTTGAGACTGTCGGAAACGATCGTGTTCAGTGCTTCCATCTTGGCGTTGGCGCCATACATCTTCTTAATCATGCCCATGGGCACCATGCCGGGACGGAAACCAGGCACGTTGGCTCTTTGGCGCATCTGCTTCAGCGTCTTTTCGACCATTCCTTCGTAGTCGGCTTTTTCAACATTGATTTTGATGGAGACCAAGTTGTCTCCTTTTGTGCTTTGTGTGATGTTCATTGCTTGTTATACTATTGATTATCTTAAACTTGTGCGGATGAAGGGACTCGAACCCTTACTTCGTGAGAAACTAGATCCTAAGTCTAGCGCGTCTACCAATTCCGCCACACCCGCAAGTAAGATGCGTTTTTGAGGGCGCAAAGATACAACATTTTTTTTAATGCTGAATTATGAATGCTGAATTATGAATGTCATTTCTCATTCCTCATTCAGCATTCCACATTCAGCATTAATTCTTCACATCAAGCGCTTCGCGTAACGCATTGCCAATAAGCATAAAGGCCAGAACCAGCAGCATGATGGCAATGCCCGGAAGGATGGCCAAATAGGCTGCGTCGAGGATGATGAAGGCATAGTTTTCCTTGATCATGCTACCCCACGAAGGCATTGGAGGCTGCACACCGATACCCAGGAAGCTCAAGCCCGCCTCAAGTAGGATGGCCGATGCGAAGTTGGCTGCCGACACTACGATGATGGGGTTGAGGATGTTGGGTAGGATGTGCCGGAAGATGATGCGCAAGTCCTTGAATCCCAAGGCGCGGCCAGCCTCGACGAAGGTGGTCTCACGTATGGAGAGGATCTGTCCGCGCACAATACGTGCCACTTCTACCCACATGGTCAGACCCACAGCGATGAACACTTGAGCGATGCCCTTACCTAAGGCGAAGGTGATGGCAATGACCAAGAGTAAGGTAGGGATGGACCACACCACGTTGATGAACCACACCACCGCATCGTCGACCTTGCCACGGAAGAAGCCGCCCAAGCTACCTATCACGATGCCGATCATCAAGCTGAGGAGCACCGCGATGAAACCCACTGTGAGGCTGATGCGGCTGCCCAGTACCAAACGGCTGAGGAAGTCGCGCCCAAATTGGTCGGTGCCGAGCAAAAACTTGCGGTGTTTCACGCAGTGGCTTCTGATATAGCTGTCCGCATCTTCATTAGTTGTAAAAACCAAGGTCCCTGAGTCCGTCAAAGGGCCGTTATTATTGGCAAAAAACTCTGTATTATCAACAATCTCGGTCCTAACACTCGATGCTCCTTCCGCCTGATAGAGATAAACCGTCGTCGTTTCTTTATTAATATGAAGGCTGTCAAAAGGCAAGTAAATGCAATCATCGGGTCGACCGTTGAGCAGGAAGTCGAGGAAGGATGTCTTGGCCGATGGCGTCTCCTTGGGCACCATTAGCATGTCGACTTCGAAGCCGGGTTTCTTGGTGCTGATTTCAAGGATTTGCCGGTTGGCGTTTGGGGTCTTGTCAGGGATGATGAGGTAGGCAAAAATGGCCAGCAAAGCCCAAAGGATAACGAATCCGAGGGAGACCATTCCGAGCTTGTTGCTGCGGAACCGTTTCCATGCCAATGCCTTGGGCGATTGGTTTTGTGTGGGCTTGCTGTCCATGATGCGTCTGGTTTTGAGCCGTCAAAAATACGGAATTCGCCCCTGATTTTGAGCTAAAAATGAAAAAAATGAAATTTTTGACGAATTTAGATGATCGTTTCAGAAAAAAGTAGTATTTTTGCAGCCGATTTCGCGAATGCGGAACAGATGGTGGGTGTAGCTCAGCTGGTTAGAGTACCGGATTGTGGTTCCGAGGGTCGTGGGTTCGAATCCCATCTCCCACCCATAGCAAAAGAGGTTTGAAAGAGCCTCTTTTTTTGTTGGTTCCCCCGATTTGCGGAAAAATGTGTACTTTTGCACCTCAAATTGAAGGACATGGCAAGGATAATGGCAATCGACCTTGGACGCAAGCGTAGCGGCATCGCCGTCACCGACCCTTTGCAGATCATCGCAAATGGGCTGACGACGGTTGAGTCGCATAAGCTCGTCGACTTCGTGCTGAATTACCTGAAGACGGAGGAGGTGGAACAAATCGTCATCGGCGAGCCCAAGGACATGAAGAACAACCCTTCCGACTGCTCAAAATACATCGAGCCTATTGTCAATCGCTTGAAGAAGCTCCTGCCCGACATGAAGATCGTGCGCTACGATGAGCGTTTCACCTCGGTGATGGCGCACCAGACCATGATTGACGCAGGCCTCAGCAAATCACGCCGTCAGGACAAGGAACTCGTCGACACCATCGCCGCCACCATCATCCTGCAATCCTTTATGGAATCAAAATCCTGTAGAGACGCGATCAATCGCGTCTCTACCAACAATCAATAAAACAATGATTTTACCTATTGTAGCATACGGTCATCCCACCCTAAAGGCCATCGCCCAGCCCATCACGCCCGAGTATCCCGAACTGGAGACCCTATTGAACGACATGTGGGAGACGCTGGCCCATTCCGAAGGCGTCGGCTTGGCCGCGCCCCAAGTCAACAAGTCCATCCGCCTGTTCATCGTCGACGGCAACCCCTTCTATCCCGATTATCCGGATGGCAAGGGCTTCAAGCAAGTATTCATCAACGCCCAACTTCTTGAGACCTTTGGCGAGATGGTGCCCTTCAAGGAAGGATGCCTTAGCCTGCCCAACATCTACGAAGAGGTGATGCGTCCCGAAAAGATCCGCATTAAGTACGTCGACGAGAATTTCCAGGAACACGAGGACGTGTTTGAAGGCATCCGAGCCCGCATCATTCAACATGAGTACGACCATTTGGAAGGTCATGTCCACGTCGATCGCATCGCTCCTTTACGCAAGACCTTGCTGCAAAGCAAGCTGCGCGCCATTTCAGAAGGCAAGTGCGATGTGGACTATCGCATGATTTTCCCTCATAAAAAGAAACATAGATAATATAAAATAACAGAATAAAATGGAAAAGACGTTGAAATTAATGGTTTTCGCCCTGTTGGCATTTGGCCTGTTTGCTTGTGGCGAAACGAAAAAGAAACTGACATACTATGATTTGAAGGAGGCCGAAAAGTCTTTGTTCAATGCTGACCAGTCGCTGAACGAAGCAGTCGCTCCAGAGGTGGCGGATAAATACTGCTTGTTTGTCGAACAGAACCCGAAAGACAGCTTGGCTGACGAATGGTTGTACCACGCATTGGAGATCAACGTGATGATGAAGGATGTCCAAAAGAGTGAAATGCTCTGTGATCAACTACTCAAACAGTATCCCCAATCTCATTGGGCTCCAGTGAGCTTGTTCCTTATGGGGAACTACATCTATGATGGTCAACTCAACGACACGGCAAAAGCTCATATCGTCTATCAAAGGTTGATCGATGATTATCCAGACAGCAAGCTCGTCGACGATGCCCAGAAATCCATTGAGTTTCTTGGCTGGACGCCAGACCAGATCATGAATCATTTTATGATGTCTCAGTATGAGGAAGAATAAGAGATCACTCTTGATCTGAAAACAAAAAAGCCTGATGGGATGATCTTCCAACAGGCTTTTTCGTTTTCACAGCTATTAGCACTTGAACGCTTTCTTCAACTTGTCCACAAGGTCGAGTTTCTCCCAACCGAAGAACTCCACGTCTTTGTATGTCTTGCCTTCTTTGACATAGGTGGTTTTATCCTTATAGAACACCTCGACGGGTTTGACCACAGGTTGACGGCCGAAGTGGCCATAAGAAGCCGTCTCCTCGAAGATGGGGTTGGTGAGACCGAAGCGTTTTACGATAAAGTAGGGTCTCAGGTCGACGAGTTCCTTCACCTTGAGGGCAATCTCGGCGTCGCTCATTTTGACATGTGAGGTGCCGTCGGTGTTGATGTAGAATCCCACAGGCTCGGCCTTGCCGATGGCGTAGGCAATCTGTACCAAGGCTTGGTCGCAGACGCCAGCGGCAACGAGGTTCTTGGCGATGTGGCGTGCTGCATATGCGGCCGAACGGTCCACCTTCGAGCTGTCCTTGCCCGAGAAGGCACCGCCACCATGGGCACCGCGACCACCGTAGGTGTCGACGATGATCTTACGACCCGTCACGCCTGTGTCGCCGTGAGGTCCGCCGATGACGAACTTGCCCGTCGGGTTCACGTAGAGCTTCATGTCGTCGCCAAAGAGTTTTTTCACGCGGGCAGGCAGTTGCTTCTTCACCCTTGGGATGAGGATGTCGCGAACGTCGGCCTCTATTTTTTCGACCATGCGCACATCGGCCTCGTGCTGGGCTTTCTTGCTGTTGTCGGCGGGTTTGATGAAGTCGTCGTGCTGCGTACTGATGACTATGGTGTCGATGCGGAGGGGATTCCAGCCTTCGCCGTATTCCACCGTCACCTGCGACTTAGCGTCGGGACGGAGGTAGGTCATCTTCTTGCCTTCGCGGCGGATTTTGGCCAACTCCAAGAGCAACATGTGGGCGAGGTCGATGGTGAGTGGCATGTAGTTCTCGGTCTCCTTGCAGGCGAAGCCGAACATCATGCCTTGGTCGCCGGCACCCTGGTTTTCTGGTTTTTCGCGTCCCACGCCCATGAAAATGTCGTTCGACTGTCCGTGCAGGGCCGACAAGACGCCGCACGATTGTGCGTCGAACTGGTATTCCGACTTGTTGTAGCCGATGCGGTCGATGACGCGGCGAGCCACGTCTTGGATCTCGACGTAGGCGTTGGTGCGGATTTCGCCGGCAACGACGACCAAACCGGTAGTGACTAAGGTTTCGCAAGCCACCTTTGAGGTGGGATCAAAACGGAGAATCTCGTCCAATACGGCATCCGAAATCTGGTCACATACCTTGTCGGGATGGCCTTCTGAGACGGATTCTGAAGTGAAATAATAACCCATAACAAATTGTTTATTAGTTAGTTAATAATGAATTTGTGTGGGAAGTTGTTGACTGAAAGGGAAGGAAAAAGCATTGGTTTAGCATTTTTTCTTGTGGTTGCAATCAAATCAAATCTTTCCACGTTTGCGGGTGCAAAAGTACAAAATAAATTTGAGCGCGATAGCATCGCGCTCAAATTTATTTTGTTAGCTTCTGGAAAGCCTCCTCAATACTCAGATCCTCTTTCTGCAAGGTCTTGATGATGAGGCCGCGATCCACAGACCACCGCATCAGATTGGCACGGATGTCGGTGTCGCCCTGGGGTTCGAGGATCCAGTGGTTGTCCTTCACGTGCTGTACGCGCCCCACTTGTGGGATGCTTTGGAGCAAGTCTTCGCTAACTTCGCTCTCAAACTCCACGATGACCACATTGCTTGTGGCGTTGTCCTGCTTTAGGTTCTCAATCTTGTCGTCGGCCACCACCACACCTTTATTAATAATAATGGCGCGTTCACAGATGGCTTCCACTTCCTGCATGATGTGTGTGCTGAGCAGCACGGTCTTCTCTTTGCCGAGGTTGGAGATGAGGTTGCGGATGTCGATGAGCTGGTTGGGGTCGAGGCCAGAGGTGGGCTCGTCGAGGATGAGCACCTGCGGGTCGTGTATCATGGCTTGTGCAAGGCCGACACGTTGACGGTAGCCCTTCGATAAAGCCCCGATTTTCTTGTGTGCCTCAAGGTCGAGTCCTGTCTCGTCAATCATTGCCTCAATGCGCTTGTGGGCGGCTTCGCCTTTCAGTTGGTGCACACCAGCCACGAATTCAAGGTATTCGCGCACATACATGTCAAGATACAATGGGTTGTGTTCTGGCAAATAACCTACGATACGCTTGACGGCCATCGGGTCGTCCATGACGTCGTGTCCTTCGACGCTCACTGTGCCTGAGGTGGGCGGGATAAAGCAGGTGATGATTTTCATCAGCGTCGACTTGCCCGCGCCGTTGGGGCCGAGAAGTCCGACAATACCTTTATTAATAGAGAGCGTCACGTCATTGAGGGCGAGTTGTTCACCGTATTGTTTGGTGATATGGTTGATTTCGATGGACATTTGCATTGGTTTTGAGGCTGCAAAGATAGGAAAAAACAAAAAGACGCGAGACTTCGATGCGCGAGACGAATGACATTTTTGTTGCTCCCGAGTCTCGCAATCCCGAGTCCCGCGACAAAAAATACAATTAATCTATTGCCAGTAACCAAAAAAGTAGTACTTTTGCCGCCTCGTTCAATCATCCAAAATCTGTCTTCTGAACGCGCTAACGCATTGATTTATGGGCGAACATGAATTAATGCACAAAAAAAGTTGGAGCGTAAAGAAGAAAGTTGTACTTTTGCACGCCCTAAAATAGGGTAGTGTCTTATAGAATTGGATAACATATTAAACACAAAATGAA
>CADBGN010000012.1 GCA_902794155.1 uncultured Bacteroidia bacterium | reverse complement strand
GCCTTTAAAGAGACTTTTGACGTCACAATCCAACGCGCCGATTTCGATTCGGTTACGAATACGGTACTGCTCACTTTGAAAGATGAAGTTGAAAAAGATGAAAAGATTGTTGATTCAGGCATCTGTCATGCAGTGTTTTTCGACCTTGAGCATAATGAGTTGAAATGGAGGAAGAAATACTATAGGAATGAGGAGCTTTACATCAAGAGAGGCCCTATGGTGTTTAAAGTCAAAGGGGACGACTTCTTCATGGCTGACGCGGAGACTGGCGAAGAACAGTTTAAAATTGGGACTGGCATGTGGCCTGTGTATTTCGATACAGAAGAAGGTTGGATGATTTGTATGACTGGTATGAAGGGTTTGGGCAGTAGGCGAAATCTGTGTAGAATCGATTTGAAATCTAAGTCGAAGATTTGGGAGCGTGACGTCAAATCGGCTCAGGAGTTTGAGATGTCAACGAAACTGAACGATTCAACATTGCTCTTCGTTGGCAATGGTCTCTATTCAGTGGATATCAACAATGGCGAGGGTTGGCGCTTGGAAACGAATATGCAAGAGATATCGAACGAAAACTATGGCCTATATAGTTTGGTTTCTTCAGTTAGGGTTTGCTCTAATCCTTTTGTCGATGGTTCCGATATCTATATCGCTGGCATTAAAAGACTTATAAAAACCGATCGTAACGGCAAGGAACTGTGGCATGCGAGGTTGCCGGAACAAAAGACCAGCATCTCAAGGCTGTTTGCCACGGAAGACTATCTACTAATGGTCAATATGGGTTTTGCACCTCACTCATACTCTTTCTATTATACGTATTTGGGCAAATGGGGTAAACCCTTTTTGGCAGCGTATGACAAGAAAACGGGAAAAAATGTGTATATGCGCGAACGTAAGAAATATGTGGATTATATCAAGGATGTGGAGTTTAGGGATGATGAAGCCTTGTTCTTGCTTTTTGCTGATAAGGAAGGTCACCAGTCGGTTGAGAAATATCAAGCAAACACGGGCGCACTTATGGGTAGAAAGGAAGTGGCGCCAGTGGTGATTCAGTCTTCGGGCAGTATGAATGCCTTCGTTGGCTCCGATGTTTGTGTCAAGAAGGACAACAAATTTGTCCACTTGGTTGAAATGGACACGGTTGGTGTTTATGTGGTTTGCGACAATGGGGTGCTTCACCTTGATGGCGGTTTGAAGAGCACGGATTTTATCAGTTTTAATGATTTGTTTGTCTATAATGGCAAATATGGCGATTTGCGTTTTTATTCTCATGGTAAGGAGACGGTCGTTGTGGACGGTGAGGATAGGGAAGTGGCAACACTCGATTTCCCCGATGTGTTTTGCACCGAGTCACAGATTTATAGCATTAAGGACAAGTCTTTGTATGTGATTAATAAGGAGCAGCTTTATTAATAGGTGCAACTGGCTTGTTGATAACTAAGGCGATGAAACGAAAAAGTCCGAGAGCAAGCTCCCGGACTTTTTGTTCCCCCGAAGGGGAAGAATTACTTACCTAACTATTACTTAACTATTACTTTTACAGAAACTGCGTTCTGGTTGTTTTGCAAACTGATGACGTAGACGCCCGTGGCGAGGCTGTGGCTGATGCGCTCAGTGCTGCCTGCGTTGATCTGCTTCATCATCATGGGCTGACCGAGGACGTTGTACACGGTCATTGTATAATGGGTGTTGTCGCCGTTTTCGATTACAAATTCATGGTCGGCGCTCCAAACCTTCACGTTGGCAGTCATGCCTTCTTCAACGCCATCGTCGGTGAGGTCGATGAAGATGGGCTCGTCGAGACCAGCGTTCGGGTTGATGGTGTTGGCATTAGGTTGCCATTGTCCATCCTCGACAGCGAATGTGTTGACGATATTATTTTCTCTGTCCACGATCCAAATCGCATTGATTCCGTCTTTGTTGTCGTTGGGCAGGATGCCACCGAACCAACCATCGTTTCCGGCAACCAATTCTTTATAGAAGTCAGCGTACTGGTTGATGCTTCCGTAGTCCACTCCTACTGTTTCGATGCAAGTGGAGTAGATGGGACGCTCGTCTTCTTGGTCGGCAAGAAGCATGGCGAAGGTCATAGCGGGTTCATTGCTCTTAGCATAGAAGGCAGATGCACTGTATTCATCGTATTCGGTGCCATAGTTTAGCACAGTGGCGTAGTCTTCAGTGGTGAAGGCCTGGTCAACCGTTGTGCCGTCGTGACCGTCGTTGATGCGGATGCGAAGATAGACTTGATTGCCCGGAGTGAAACGGGCGTTTGCAGTAGGTTCGTTGATGAACCAAACGAAAGCGGAGCCCACTTCATCAGTGGTAAACTCACCATAACCACCTTCAGTCGAGAGGCTTGGGCTGGTGCTACGATAGAAGCCTTCAGGATTGGCATAAATGATATTTCCGGCACCAGCGGTCTCAGGACCGTCGTTTGCGTCAACGAATTGGTTGGTATAACGATAGGTTGTGTTGGGCTCCAAGTTGAATATATACGCAGACGTGGCTACTGGAACACGGTTGTTGTTCGAGCCGTTGTTGCCTTGGATATACATAGGCATAAAGGCCTCGATGGCAGGCTCCTCCTCACTGTGGACAGTACCAGTCACGCTGACCACGGTTGAGGCCTCGCCGCCTTCATGGGTGATTGTTCCTTCGTAGGTGTCGACATCAAGACCCTCGGCCAGACGGACAAAGATGGTCACAGGTTGGTCGACGAGTAGTCCATCGGCATATTGGACATACAGCGTTGTAAAGAAGTCTTCATCATTCAAAGAGATTTCGAAGTTTTCGCTGGCCGTCAAGGTCACGTCGCCTTCTCCCACCAAGTTGGAGCCAGTTAAAGTGTAGCTTTGTGAATTAGAAGGGCCTTCGCCTTCAATATAGTCGAGGCCATTAATTGTATTAGGTGTGGCCGTCAGGGTCGGGTTGGTGTTGCCTCCACCCGAAACGAGCATGATGTCATCGACTTCCCAGCCAGCAGCCTCTTCATCGATGCAAGTGTACTTGAAACCGATGTAGCAGTTCGAACCACTGAATTCGTCAAGGCTGATTTCGCCTGATTCAACCCAGTTCCAGCCGCCTTCCGAAAGCTCGCAATCAAGTTCTTCCCATGTGGCAGCAGTCGGGTCTTGGCCGTCGTAGTCGTTGGAGAAGTACACTTTGATGTCTTCACCAGTGTAGTTCTTAGCCGTTCTGAAGGTCAGCACCACATCGTTGTAGCTGTCCAAATCGAAAGCGGGCGAGATGAGCCAATCCTCTGAGGTAGGATGGTTGTAGCCGTTGGCGTATGCGTAGTGGTTGCCTTGGTAGGAGGCGATGCGCCAGAGTGAGTCGCCTTCCACGCAGACCTCAGTCCAACCGTGCCAATCTTCTTCCCAGTCTTGGTTGAAGATGATGACGAGGTCGTTTTGGATCACATATTCAGCACTGACGACAGGACTGTCGTTGCAGCCTTCCTTCTCGGCGTATGCCCAGAGGGTCATGCTTTCGTCAATGGTAATGGCTTCTTCATATTCTTCCCAATGGCCGTTTTCGGAGTCGAGGCTGTAATAGATGGTGGCATCAGCAGTGGCGCAGCTGAGGGTGACATCCTGTGTCTCGTAATAGGTGCCTCCAACAGGGTTGAAGGTCGGGGCAGCCACGGTGCATGAGCCGCCTTCGCCTTGCATAAAGATGTCGAGGAAGAAGTTGTACTCGCCATTGGTCATGTTGCCGGTGGAGTAAGCTTTCACTACACTCTCCGTTTCGGTGACGCGCAAAGCCATGGCTCGGGTTTCTGTGGTGGCATTTGCGATGTTGAAACCGAAATAATCTGGTACCAAGCTCTCGGGTGAAGAGACGTCTGAGTCAATTGTCCAAACGGTCTTTTCTCCATTCAATACGAGGTTGGTGCCGTTGTTGCCATAGCCGATCATGTCGCCATTGGCGTTGGTGAAGGTGTAGCCGTCCGCCGTGACATCCACGGTCCAATAATGGCTGTCTTCATCGCTAAGGATGCTGGCGGGAATGATTTCCTCAGAGCCGCTCATCTCGCTGGTGAACTCGGTGGTGGTGAGCTTGCCGCTTGTTGGGGCATTGGCGATAGCGAGGTAAGCGTTGGCCGTCTCGTTGTAACGGGCGGCGAGGATGACGCGGTTACCGGCGGCCAAGGCACCCACATCGCTGATGCGCACATAATTGTCGCCAGGCACGGGCTGCGCTGTAACGCTGCCATTGCAGGTTACTTCGATATCATCGACATCGGAACAAGTGATGGTGATGTCTTCGTCGTTGTATTCACCGACGGCAAGACCGGCTTTCAGTCGGACATAGATGGTGGTCTCTTCGATGGTGCCGTTGCTGTGGTTCAGCGTGATGGCACTTTGTGCAGCGAAGTCGTCGCCAGAGGCGAGTGAGATTTCATAGTGTGAAGCCTCGGAAATAATAATGTTGCCGCTCAGGTTGAAGCCGGCGACGGTAAAGCTTTGTTCGTCTGACGGGCCATTGCCTTCGGTATAGCTGAAACCGTTCAAGGCCAAAGGTGTGACGTTAACGACAGGATCGGAGGTCATGCCAACAAGAATGATGTCGTCAACTTCCCAAGCTGCCGCGGCGCTTTCTTCACAGGTGTACTTGAAACCAATGTAACACATGGTGCCGTTGAAACTGCTCAGGTCGATGTCACCAGATTCAACCCATTCGTAGTTGCCTGTTGATAGGTCGCAGTTCAAGGCGGTCCAAGTAGCCTCAGTCGGGTCTTCGCCATCGTAGTCGTTGGAGAAAAACACTTCAAGGTCGTTGCCTGTAAACTTCATCGCAGTGCGGAAACTCAACGTCGGATTGTTGATGGCGTCGAGGTTGAAGGCAGGGGAGATGCACCAGTCTTCATTAGCATGTGCAGATCCACTGCTGAAGCCGTTGGCGTATGCGTAGTGGTTACCTTGGTAGCTGGCTATGTTCCAAGTCATTTCGCCTTCCACATTGACGAAAGTCCAGCCGTTCATCTCACCTTCCCAGTCTTGGTTGAATATGGTGACGACACCGATTTGGATGGTATAGGTGGCCTCGGCGATACTGCTATTGTTGTAGCCTTCCTTCATCGCGATGGCTTTGATGGTGGTAGTTTGATTAATGTCCAGCGGCGCGCTGTAAACAAGGCTGTTTTCACTCGGGTCGCTACCGTCCAAGGTGTAGTAAATCGTCGCGCCCTCGGTAGCACAAGCAATACTCACGCTTTGTTCTTCATAATAGGTACCGGCTTCGGGAGTGAAGGTGGGTGTGGCCACGGTAGGAACGGGCGGTTCGCCGCCTTCGGTTTTCACAAAGAAGTCGAGATAGAAGTTGTAGCCGCTACCATTATTATTAGAGGTGGCGTATGCGCCATAGTTGTGGTTGTTGTTTAAAGCGAAACCTCTATTTGTAGTGGTGGCATTGGTGATATAGAATCCATTGTAACCAGGTACCATGGCGCTTTCGCCAGCGGTCTCGAGAGTAATGACCCATTCGGTCTTTTCACCACCTGATACGAAATCGGTGCCGCTAGCACCATAGCCAATCAGCTCGCCGGCGGCGTTGGTGAAGGTGTAGCCGTTGTCGGTTACGCCCACAACCCAATAATAGTTGCTTTCTTCGTCAACGATGGAGGCGGGCAGCACTTCGTCGTTTCCTGATGTAGCCGAAGTGAACAGTATGCCTGTAGGCTTGCCTGTCGTGGCCGCGGTCATGGCGTAGTAGTCGGAGGCGTTGTCGTCGAAGCGGGCGGCAATGATGACATAACTGCCAGCGGAAAGGCTGTTCAGGTCACTGATGCGTACATAATTACCATCGCCTGGGGTAGGTGGTGTGGGTGGATCAGGAGGCGTGGGAGTCTCGCCCGTGACGGAGCCAGAGACATTGATATAGAGCGTGTCGGCGCCTTCCGAGACGACCGTCAACTGCTCTTCGTAAGAGCCTGCTTCAAGGCCAGCTTTCATACGGACATATACCTTAATGCCATAGAAACTACCTGGGTTGTAAATGTTGGCAGGGTTCTCCGACTGGAATAACTCATCTCCAAGTGTTGAGACTTCAAAACTTTCTGATGGGTAAACTTGCACCGGGCCGACGAGGTAGTCGCCTGCCAATTCGATGTGGTTAATGGCGGAAGGGCCACCTTCTTCGATATCGTAGGTAAAACCGCTCAGTGAGGTGGGAGTGGCAGTCATAACAGGATGGTGCTCATACAACACATCGCTGGCATTGACCACTCGCAGTTGCACTGCGTTAAAACAACCGATGACGCCAGTCACGGTTACCAAGTCGCCTTGTGTCAAACCTTCAACGTTGGGAATACGGTAGATGTTAATGCTGTTGCCCTCTTGTGTGAGTTCCGTATTACCGTTGGTGTTGATAACGCCGATGATGGCATCTACAATCTTCACTCGGGTTGACTGTAGCATATTGCTGCCACTATAGTCAGCATTGATTTCTGCGATGGTCTTAATAGCCAAGGGAAGAGAATTGTTGCTTGAGAGGATTATGAATTTGTTGGCGTCGTTGCCATTAATGCCACTTAATTCAACCAAGCCATTGTAAACAGCACGTTTGCCATATGCGCGCACGTTGTCGCCGATGGCAAGAGTTGAAGGCACCGTGTTGTTGTTTAGGAATAGAACAATGCCGGCGGTAGCATCTTGCACATAAACGTTACGGTTGTCAATGAAAGTGACAGTGCCTTCCACGCAACCATATTCATCGATTTCAAGTGCACGGGCTTCAGCGATGGTAATGGTTTCGTTGATGTTGTATGTGGCTTCAGCAATGGCACTATTAGCATAGCCTGTTGCAGTGGCAACGGCCTTGATGGTTGTGGTGACACTCACTGTGAGGGGGGCACTGTAGACGGGACTGTTCTCTGTGGGATCGCTGCCGTCGGTAGTATAGTGGATGCTGGCACCTGTAGTGGGACTGCTGATGCTTACGGTTTGTGCGGTGAGGTAATTGCCGCCTGCAGGAGAGAAGACGGGCGTTTCGGCCACAAGCAGTTCGCTCACCGTGCCGCTCAAAGCAACCGAGGCATTCAAGGTGCCTGAGGCAAGGGTGACGTTGCCCGAATAGGAGCCCACTTCAAGTCCAGATTTCATTCTAACATAAACATGAACAGCGTTCAATGTACCAGCTGTGGGGCTGAGGGTAACAGTATTATTGAATGGACCATCAGAGTTGATGGATACTTCAAAGTTTTGTGGAGCCGTGACACTGACACTGTTTGTCAAATCGTTGCCTGTCACGATGAAATTCAAGGCCTGCGATGGGCCAGCGTTATAGGTATATTGGAACCCGGAAAGCTCGGTCGGAGCAACCGTCAGTTGTGGATTGGTAACCACAATCTCTTCGATGCTTCCCAGCATGGTGTTGTAATAAGTGCTGGTCGAGATGCCGACGTAATAGCCTTTCACTACGACTTCTTGTCCTTCCAGCGAAGTGAAATCGGTGCTGATCGGGTAGGAGATGCTGCCAATGGCCGTCGTAGCGCCATCAATGTCAGTGATGTTGTAGTGCGTTCCGCTGATGGAGAGCGTTCCCTCGTATTGCACATAGCTTGAAAGTTGGGCGGGTGTGGTGGAAGCCACTCTGCTGTCCATTTCCGCACCAGTGATGATGGTGGGCTCTTCCGCTACATAGTTGGAACTGGTGGCAGCTGTGACGGTTGTGCTATTGTTGAATTCAAACACGCCACCGTAGACCACGACGGAGCCTGACAGCTTCACCATGTCACCGATGTTATAGCTGCTTTGGGAGTAGTTTTGGTTGTAATAGTACACATATCCGGTGCCATCGCCGACGATAAAGCCTCGGGCACTCTTGGCTACGATGGTGCCCTGCACAGTATATGAGCCTGCTGCTGTGATACTGGAAATATTGACTACAGAAGGGAAGGTATAGGTTGCTGTTGCTGTGGGGCTGGCTATATATCCACTCTTGAAAGCTTTAGCTTTGAGGGTCGTAGTCTCACTAATGTTCAGCGATGTACCAATACTATATTGCTGACTGTTTTCGGTCGGCTCGTTACCGTCTGTGGTGTAGTAGATGGTGGCGCCTTGGGTGGCGCAACTGATGGTCACAGATTGTGGTTCATAATAAGTGCCGCCTGCAGGGTTGAAGGTAGGTGTTGCAACGGTTTCTTGCTGTTGTCCGCCATCGTTTTTCTTGTATAATTGGACAACTTGTTGGTTGGTATAAGAAGTAGACTTGAAATACCTGAATCTCAAATTGTTGATTGCGCTATTGAATCTCATGACGGATGTGTAGGAAGTGATTTTAATGCCATCGCTTTCACATTCGAGCGTGTTCAATTCAGGACTAGTTCCAAATTTGATTATGTTGGATCCGGATTGACCATAGATGTATTTGCCATTGTTGGTTCCACCATTGACTAAGATGGAGTAACCGCCTTCCATTTCGGCAATACTGATGGTAACCGCATTTGAAGCAGAAATGATGTTGCCATTAATTGTCATAATTTCGTAACAATTGGCAGCATCAACTCCTGTCCAACTATAGGCTGTTGTGGTATCGGCTTCAAAGACCAAAAGGTATTCTCCTGTCCAGTCGTTTGGTGTGGAAGTAACCTTTTCGTAGGTGTTTTGCGCAGTTGCCGTTAAAGCATTCATAGCCAATAGCAAAACTGTTGTCAATAAAAAAGTAAGTTTACGTTTCATTTGAAAATGGTTTAATTATTTGATACTTAATGATTTATTTCAAAAGTAATCCTTTTAGAGGAAGTTTTCAAAATTAGAAAAATGTAGTCGTACCCAGCGGCATGGGTGCCGTTAAGTTTTCAACATTTTTTCAACAGGGTTATGAACAGGATTATCAACATGGTTGTTGAAAACAATCCGTTTGGGACAAACAAAAAAGAGACGCCCGAGAGCGTCTCTGATTTGTCTGGGGTCAAATGTAAATGCCAAACTTCTTTATTTCAGGCCTCCCCAAGTGCCTCTGATGTTTTTGCACTGTGTGTAAGTCGAAGGGCAGTTGAAGACCTTGTAGGTGGTGCCGTTGTATGGCATGAACACGTCAACAGCGCGTTGCTCAGAGTCCCAACCCTTGGCCAGGATGTAGGTGTAGTACACCGTACCACCCGACATTTGGGATTCTTGGATACCATTGGGCGAGGAGCACATCTCGACGGTGTAAGGCTCTTGAGGTGTATAGGCGTTGGTGCAGTCGGCGCCTTTCAGCAAAGCGGCGGCCATGTAACGCTGGATGTACTGGTCGTTCTCGGGACCGTATTCCGATGGAACGAGCTTGGTTTTCAGTATGCGAATGATTCCGTCGACGGTTGAAGAACTGTTGCACAGCAGGTCGAAACACTTTTTGCCAATGGAGGCGTCACGGGCATAGAGTTCAATGGCCATGGGAATCATGGCGGCAGTGCCCTGGATGGATTTGCCTAAGAGGCCATTGTAAACGGCTTCAAACTCGGCATAGCCAGAAGGGATGTTCGTGAAAGTGACCGAGGCAGTGGGGGTTCTGTGATCGGTGCTGTTGAAATTGATGTCACCATTCACTGTGTAGGTGTGCGTGCCATAGGTCAGGGTGTTGCCTTCCACTTGGGCGTTGGCCTTGGACTCGCTGACAAGTGAATGCCATTGGTCTTTAGGTTGCACAAGTTTCTCAATGCTGCCCGTGTCGATAGGAAGGTTGTTGAGATTGACACCATCTGGACAGCTAGTCATGCAAAGGGTAAGGCCGAAGCCGAGAGTGGCTAGTGCTATGCTGTGCATGCGCTTACCAAAATTGTAGCTTTTTTTCATGTTGTTGTGTTTTTTAAAGTTCGTTGGCGCAAAAATAGGAAATATTTCATAAAAGCAGCAGTTTTTTCCGATTTCTTTCACAATTGTCAGTTTTTCTATTATCTTTGCAGCGTTATATAACATCAAAAACAATGAAAAAAGTAGTCCGAATAGTTTGGATAGGCGCCCTTACAGGGTTGGCTTTCTTGGTAGCATGTTGCTCCACCAAGGGCCTCACTAAGGCCGAGAAGAAACAATTAAAGAGAGACCGAGACTCCATCCAGCAGGCTCTCGACATGTATTGGATGTCGTGTCGCGACTCCGTGCCTAGTCCGGAATTCATGGTGGAATACAACCGTCTTCAATATCAGATTGACTCCATCAACTATCGTTTAGGTAAAAAAGTCGATTTGGAACAAAGCAAACAGATTTGGGAAGATAGCAAACAACAAGCGATTATGAATAAGGAACGTAATGCCCTTCAGCAACGCATCGACGAGCTGAGGATGGCCTTGGAGCGTCGCGAAGGTGCCTGTATCTATGGCTCTCCCGAGGTCATGAAAGAATACGGCAAGAAGACGCAAGAGATGCGTGACGAGCTGAAAACCCTTGAGGATCAACTCGAAGGAATGAATAAGAAATAACATAAAACCTATTGCGCTATGGGAAAATGGGTCCGTAAGCTTTGGATAGGCTTATTGTCGGGCACGGCAGCCTTGGCGGCGTGTAACATCTTCTCGCCGCCGCCCTGCTATTACGGCCCGCCACCCATGGATCCGGCTCAGGATTCGGTTACGCAGTCCAAACATAACAAGCTTGAAATGTTGCGCCAACGTATCGACGAAATCAATGGTGTCCTCGAGGAACGCCGGAATTCCGAGATTTATGGCCCGCCCGAGATGATGGAAGAGTATGCGAGGGAGAATAGGCGCTTGCAAGCCGAGGCCGATTCCCTTGAGCAAGAACTGAAAGCTTTGGAAATGAAATAAAAAACTATTGCGATATGAAGAAGATACTTAATGCTATTCGTATAGGTCTCTTTGTGGGATTGGCTTTCTTGTTCGCCTGCGGTTCGTCGCCCAAAGACAAAAAACGTCAAGAGCTCCGTGGCAGGATTGACCAAATCCAGGAAATCCTTTCAAAACGTAGCGCGGAAGCAATTTATGGTTCCCCACAGATGATGCTTGAAAGGGAAGAGCAAAACAACCGTTTGTTGGCTGAGAAGGATTCGCTTGAGAAAGAACTGAAAAAGCTAGATCTGGAATAACTAAACTCGTTGATATGAAAAAAGTGGTTCGCTCAATATGGATTTGCGCCCTTTCCGGTATCGCTTTTTTGGGCGCCTGCTGTAGCTCGCGTGGCTTATCCAGGGCAGAAAAGAAAAAGCTGAAGAAAGAGCGTGACGCCATTGAACAAACTCTGGCAAAGGAGCTCACTTTTAAAGAAGACACTGGCTGTTGGGGCTTTGTTGAAGAACGAGCGGAACGCTACGAGCTCATGAACAAGCTTGATTCCATCAATTTCCGTTTGGGGGAGGACGTCGATTTGGCTAAGAATGTGCACCGACGTGAATTGCAGGGTCATCTTGATACCTTATACTATAGTCTATACAATTTCGATAATGCATTGATATATGGGCCGCCGGATGATATGGGTTCGTATTATGCTGAACGTGCTGGCAGACGGAGAGCAATGGTGGCGGATATTGATAACACCAAAAAAGAATTGGAGTTGTTGGACCATCCGGAAATGGAACAAAACCCTACAGAACGTCGTCGTGAATTGGAAAGCAGGCTTGAGTCGCTAAGAAACACCATTGAGGAACGCGAAGGCGCGCGCGTATACGGATCACCTGAAGTGATTCAAGAATATAGGAGGGAAACGCAACGTATGCGCCAAGAAGCCGATTCGCTTCAACAGGAAATCAAGACTTTGGAAGAAACAGAAGAGGCCATCAAAGCTCTGCCTGTTAGGAAAACGGAGGGACGTGCTGCAGATGTGCTGTATGGTCCGCCGACGCCTAAGCGTAAATAAAAAACAGCTCCAATGAAAAAAGTAATTCGTATAGTTTGGATCAGCGCCTTGACGGGACTTGCCTTCCTGTCCGCCTGCTTGACGCAGAACGGCTTGACCCGCAAGGAACGCAAGCAACTTCGTAAAGAGCGAGAGCAAGTCGAAATGCAACTTGCCGAATGCCAAAAAGTTACAGAACTCCCAATACATGAGGCGTTCTATTCCAAATACATGGAGTACTTTGATAAGAAGTATGCATTAGAGAATAAACTCGACTCCATCAATTACCGTTTGGGCGACAGTATCGACCTCGACCGTAACATTCGTCGTCGTCAAATCATGAAGCGTATTGATTCGTTGACTTTCCTTATTGAGACCTATAATCCGCCTTGTGTCTACGGTCCCCCTCCAGGGATGTATCCAGATTACGATGAAGAACAAGCAAATAAGGAAAGTGATATTTCTATTTGGGAGAGACAATTGAAAGAGGCGAAAACTGAGCTTGATGAACTTGACCGTGCCAAAACGGAAGGACAAGATATCTATGAAGCATTGTATGGCGTTCCCGTCATTAACTATGACGACCCTCAACAAGACAAAGAAGGACAGCTTCAAGAAGCGGAACAGCGAAAGTTAGACTCCATTCAGCGGAAAAAGGAATTGCAACGTAAAAGGGACTCCATTAGACAAGCACGCAGGGGCGATTCTAAAGGTGTTATTTACGGACCGCCGCCGGTTAACAGAAACAAAAAGTAAGATAAGATGCCAATACCAATTGTATGAAAAGAATAGTTCGCATAGTATGGATCAGCGCCTTGACGGGCTTGGCTTTCTTGTCGGCCTGTATAACCCAGAATGGCTTGACTCGTAAAGAGCGCAAGCAGCTCCGCAAAGAGCGTGAGCAGGTTGAAATGCAGTTGGCCAAGGTAAAAAGCGACAAGTTTGAAAATCCCGAAGAAGACGACCCTGACTACTACAGATATTATTGGGAAGCTTTCATGGAACACTTTGATGCAAAGTATTCCCTTGAGAATAGGCTTGACTCCATCAACTATCGTTTGGGCGAGGATATCGACCTCGACCGTAACGTTCGCCGCCGTCAAATTCTGAAGCGTATCGATTCCTTGGAGTTCCTTATTAAATCCTATATTCCCCCTTGTGTCTACGGCCCGCCTCCAGGGATGTATCCAGATTACGATGAAGAACAAGCAAAAGAGGAAAGTGATATTACCATTTGGAAAAGACAACTGAAAGAGGCGAAAAAAGAGCTGGATGAATTTGATATTTCTCGTTTACCGGATGCCGAAGTTTTGTATGGTAGTCCATATGAGATACGGCTAAAAAAGTAGATTAAAATGAGCGAACGCTTAGGCTTATATAAAAAGTTGATGCTCGAACTCAACCGCGCAGTGCTGCAAAAACGCACCGACGAGCATGAGCTCCACCAGTTGTTTTGGGAGTGTACGTTGCGTTGCAACCTCAACTGCCGTCACTGCGGCTCCGATTGCCGTATGCTCTCCGAGAAAGACGACATGCCATTTGCCGATTTTGCCAAGGTGTTGGACGAGATTCGCGAACATCAAGACCCGGGCAAGTTGATGGTCATCACTACGGGGGGCGAACCCACTGTGCGTCCCGACTTGGCTCAATGCGGTGCCGAGATTTCGAAACGAGGCTTCGTGTGGGGCATGGTGTGCAATGGCATGCTACTCTCGGCCGAGAAACTCAACGAGTTTATGGATGCCGGACTGAAATCGCTGGCCGTCAGCTTCGATGGCTTCGAGGAAGACCACAATTGGATGCGCGGCAACCCGAACAGTTACAAGAATGTGCTGCGCGCCGTTGAGGCCATGAAACAACATCCGAGTCTCACATGGGACGTCATCACCTGCGTCAACCAACGCACGATCAAATACTTGCCGCAGTTCCGCGACTTCCTCATTTCCTTGGGCATCCGCCGTTGGCGCCTGTTCACGGTGTTTCCCTTCGGCCGCGCTGCCAACGAGCCCGACTTCAAGCTCAGCAACGAGCAGTTTGTGATGATGATGGAGTTCATCCGTCAGACGCGTTTGGAAGGCAAGATCCGTGCCGACTATGGCTGCGACGGCTTCCTCGGCAAATATGAGGGCGAGGTGCGCAACCACTATTTCTCGTGCAGTGCAGGCATCAACGTGGCCTCGGTGCTGGCTGACGGCTCCATCTCGGGCTGCCTCAGCATCCGCAGCGACTACCACCAGGGCAACATCTATAAGGACAGTTTCTGGGACGTGTGGCAAAACAAGTTCCAGGTCTATCGTGACCACTCATGGATGAAGACAGGCCAATGCGCCGACTGCAAGATGTGGCGCTATTGCTTGGGCAATGGCATGCACCTCCGCGATGGCGACGGGAAATTGCAGATTTGCCAATACCACATGATTAATCCCGTGTAGAGACGGTGTCACACCATCTCTACATCAAATAAATGATGTTGAACAATTAGTATTAGAACGAATGAAAAGAAAACAATTATTACTATTGCTGATAGTCATGTTGTCAATTCCTACGTTGGCATTGGCACAATCTTCCAAGGGTTATAAGTATGCTGACGATAATGCGACTGTGTTTGTCAACACGGAGGCTTTTGGCGTGCATAAGGAATATGACTCTAAGCGTGGCTGCGAAGTGTGGAAAGATGGCATGGGGAGCTTTCTTTGTCTTGACAAGAACATGAAGCCTTTGAGTGAGATGGACAAGCATGTCCATTTCACTGGATCAAATAACGATCCCGACAATCCTGAGGTGTCGCCTTTTTCGGGAATTAGGAAAGAGTGGGATAGCAAACGCGGCTGCTATGTGTGGAAAAATGTTTATACAGGTGATTTCCTAGGAACCGACAAGACTTCTGTCCACCAACAGGAAAAAGCAAACCAGAAGGAAAAGAAAAAAGAACAGAATCAGCATAAGCACAATACCGGAAAGAAGGATCAACATGATAACCAGTATCAAGCCGGAAAACAAGAACAACAAAAAGGAAAGGTTAATAACGGGTCCAACGCGAATTCACAACAGTTGATAATCACTTCAGATGAAGAACTTCGGCAGGCTGAGGCGGCTATTAGGGAAGCAAAAGCCCAAATAGCTGCGGCAAAAGCCCAAGGCGTCGATGTGAATCAATACGCTCCCGTCGATGAATATATCAAACAAGCGGAAGATGCCATTAACGAATACAAACGCCAAAGAAATAAAAGATGAAAAAGACTGTTATATTGATGTTGTTGGCCTTAGTAATGACGGGCTGCATACCAGGAGGCAAGCGAAAAGCCGAACCTAAACATTCTGCGGCCAAAGAATCCGTTTGGGATTTCTATCTTGTTGGTTCTTGGCAATATTCAGAGGATGACTCCGAGAGTAACTCGTATTTTCCCGAAGGCACTGAGTCTTTTTATGGCGATGGCACATATTTGTGTCATGCTATTGACCGAAAGGGCAATTATGTGACCGTTGAAGGTTCTTGGCGACTTGATGATGACAAAGACTTCGTTGTTTGGGTCACATATAATAGTGTGAAGACTGGAAGTAAAACCCTTACAAGGAGAAAAAAAGTAATCAAATATGTTGTCAATGCCTTGGCACCAGCCAACTATATGGTGTATCAGGTGGGCGATGCCTATCGTTCTGCCGAATGGGTGAAATGAAGGGCTTGAATAGGATTTATCTAGTCGGTTACATGGGTGCGGGCAAGACCACTGCCGCACGTCGTCTTGCCCACCGCTTGGGTTGGGAAGTGGTTGATACTGATGCCCTGTTTGAGGAGAAATACAAGATTTCGGTCAACGATTTTTTCAATAAATACGACGAGCCGCTCTATCGTAAGTTGGAATCAGAAGTGCTGAAGGCTACTGAAAGCCTTGAAAATGTGGTGGTTTCCACAGGTGGCGGCACGGCTTGTTATTTCGACAACATGGAATGGATGAACCAACATGGCTTGACGGTCTTTCTGCGCATTAGCCCTCAGGCTGCCGTCGACCGCGTCATCCATTCGCGCCACAAACGTCCCTTGGTCGAAGGCAAGAGTGAGGAGGAACTGACGGAGTTTGTGAATCGGCACTATGCCTCACGCATGCCGTTTTATGAGCAAGCCAGAATCACCGTGAAATCGGAAGACTTGGATGTGGATTCTCTGTTAGAAGTGATCAAAGGGAGTTCTTAGTCTCTTATTGTCAGTAGACAGACGTTCTCAACATGCTGTGTATGTGGAAACATGTCTACGGGCTGCACTGCCATGACTTTATACGCCGAATCAAGCAATTGCAGGTCGCGGGCCTGAGTCGCGGGGTTGCAGCTGACATAAACAATTTTCTTAGCGCGGATCTTCAGCAGTTGTTCCACAACCTTCTCGGCCATGCCTGCTCGGGGCGGGTCGGTGACGATGAAGTCGGGACGGCCGTTGCTGGCGATGAAGTCGTCAGTAAACACCTTGGCCATGTCGTCAGCATAGAAGGTGCAGTTCTTGATGCCATTGATGTCGGCGTTGACCTTGGCGTCGTCGATGGCGGCCTGCACATATTCAATGCCGACCACTTTGTCCACAAACCTTGAGAAATACTGGGCGATGGTGCCCGTGCCCGTGTAGAGGTCGTACATCAGCTCGTCGCCCTGAACGTCGGCGAGGTCAAAGGCGGTTTTATAGAGTCGCTCGGCTTGGTAGACGTTGGTTTGGAAGAACGACACCGGTCCAATGCGGAACTTCAGCTCATCGTATCCCGGGCGCGGTGATTTCATGGTCTCGATGAGGTAAGGCTCACCCTTGAGGCACTCGAACGGCAAGTCGTTGATGATGTCGTTCAGCTTCGGGTTGATGACCAAGAGTAGCGACACGATCTGCGGGAAGGCCATCTCCAGCGCTGGGATGAGCTCGTGGCGCACCACTTCGTTCTCCTCGCTGATGACGAGGATGACCATGAACTCGCCTTTCGAGTTGCAGCGGACGACGAGGTTGCGCATCAGGCCCTCGTGGGCGCGGAAGTTATAATAGGGGAGGTGGCGTTCCATCGTGAATCGACGGACGAACAATCGGATGTCGTTCGATGGGTCGGCTTGCAGATGGCATTGCTCAATGTCGACCACGCGGTCGAAGAGCTGGGGCAGGTGGAAACCGAGTCCCTTGCAGGCGTCTTCGTTGTGGGTGCCTGTGGGTGCGCCATCGGTGAGCCACTTGCGGTTCGAGAAAGTGTATTCCAGCTTGTTGCGGTATTGGAACTGCTTTTCGCAGCCGAGGATGGGCCGTATCTCGGGGTATTCGATCTTGCCGATGCGGTCGAAGTTGTCCTTCACCTACTTCTGCTTGTAGTAAGTCTGCCACTCATAGGCCATGTGCTGCCATTTGCAGCCGCCGCAGAGGCCGAAGTGCTGGCATACGGGCTCCACACGCTTGTCCGACAGCTTCTTGAAGTTCAAGATCTTGCCTTCGAAGAAGTTCTTCTTTCGCTTGTAGACCTCGATGTCGACCACGTCGCCGGGCACGCCAAAGGGAATGAAGACCACACGCCCTTCGGGCTTGGCCACCGACATGCCTTCGGCACCAGCGTCGATGATCTCGACGTCTTCAATGTATTCGGGTTCTCGTTTTATTTTTTGTCTCGCCATTTTGTTCTTCTTTTTGACTATGGCTTATGGCCAATGACTATGGCTTGTTCACATGTGAAAGCAAGCCATTGGCCATAGTCATAGGCCATAGTCGCCATTAAAAATCTCCCAGGTTTTCTTCGCTTGTTCCTCAAACATCTGCATTCCGTTATACACCTTCGCTCCCCATGTCTTGCCCAACTCCATGAATGCTGTCTCCTTCGGGTTGTATATCAAGTCGATGAGGATGTGCTTGCCGTTTAGGGCTTGATAGTGCAGGTCGGGAAAAGCATCCACTTGTGGTGCCATGCCCAAAGGTGTTGTATTAATGATAAGGTGGTTTTGACGTAGGACTTCATCGCTCAGCGTGTCGTAGGTGTAGTCGCCTTTTTCTTCGCTCCGGCTGACGGTAGAATAAGTGATACTTTTCTGTTTCAGCACATACTGAACGGCTTTTGAGGCGCCTCCAGTTCCCAAAACCAGCGCGTGCCCAATAGTCTTGCCGTTGATGGCGCGGTTGAGCAGTTGCTCGAAGCCAAATGCATCGGTGTTGTAGCCTTTCAGCTTGCCATCAGTGATCTTCACCACGTTGACAGCGCCTACTGCTTTGGCCACGTCATCGATGTCGTCCAACATCGGGATGATGGCTTCCTTATAGGGTATGGTGACGTTGAAACCGCAGAGGTCGGGGTATTTCTCCATCACCTCTTGCAACTCGTCCAATGACTTGAGGTCGAAATGTTGATAAAGGCAGTCCAGACCTTCGTACTCAAACTTGTTGTTGAAGTAGAAGCACGACTGCGAGTGCTTCAATGGATGACCGATGAGTCCGTATCTTTTCATAGTATCTTGTATAGACGCGATTTATCGCGTCTCAAAAAATATTATCCAATCCCAAACCAAGCGCCAAACCCTAAGATACACAACACACCTATGATGACGCTGGCCAACACGATGCCACCGATGACGGCGACGACGCTCTTTTTGAAGTCCATGTCGAGGAAACTCGCAGCCAGGGTTCCTGTCCAAGCTCCGGTGCCCGGTAGCGGGATGCCGACGAAGAGCATAAGGGCCACATAGAGGCCACGACCGGCTTTGGCTTGCAGCTTCTGTCCACCTTTTTCGCCTTTCTTGAGACACCAACGGCAAAAGCCTCCGATGACTTTCTTGTCCTTGCCCCATTCGAGGAAGCGGCGCGCGAAGAAGAAGATGAAAGGCACGGGCACCATGTTGCCGATGGCGATGATGAGGTAACTCCAGATGACGCTGGTGAAGGGGTGGGCGGCGTCGTAGAAGAAACCGTAGGCGACGGGAAGGGCGCCACGAAGTTCAACAATGGGAACCATCGCGATTCCAAAGATGATGAGGTATTGTAGGAATTTGCTCATGGTGAATTCTTATTCGGTTGCGTTGGGGGTTTGGTTGCTTTTGTGTTGCTCGATCAATTCCATGATTTCAACGTCGTTGGCCAACAGCTCCTTGTCGTATTCCAGGAAGTCGGGCCAAACTTCAAAATCGGCGGTCAGGGCTTGGTCCAAGGCTTCCAACCCCTCGTTGTGGCTGCCTTTCACGAAGTAGGCGTATGCCAAGAGATAGAGTAACGACGAGTCGTTGTCGGTTTGTAACAAACCGAATTTGATGGTGTTGATGGCCTCGTCGATTTTGTCCTGTTGTCCGTAGAGGTCGGCGATATAGTAATAGGCATCGGCATCGTTGGGCGTCTGCTCTTGGATCTTGCGCAGACATTCCATGGCCTTGTCGTATTCTTTCAGCTTCATGTAGTCGGTGGCGATGGAGTAGAGGTGGTCGGTTTCCCAAGGCTCGTATTCCAGGGCTTTCTCGAAGAATTTGATGGCCTTACGGCTTTGGCCTCGGTCGCTGAAGACGTAGCCAAGACCTGCGTAACCTGAACCTATCATCGGGTTGATTTCCAATGCTTTGTTGAAATGTTCTTCGGCGGTTTGCAGGTCGTTAAGGCGGTAGTAGCAGTCGCCGATGGTGGTGTGGATCATCGAAGTTTCCACGCCGTTGCGCAAGGCTTCCTCGAGGGTGTCGATGGCTTCCTTGTAACGTCCTAAGTCGTAATAGATGTCGGCCAGGTGCATGTTGGTCCAAAGGTCTTCGGGATCGATGCTGAGGGCGTATTCGTATGGGTCGATACTCTCTTCGTATTGGCCCATCATGCGGTAGACGTCGCCGATGTTGGTCCAAGCCTTGCTGTTGTACGGGTCTTTGTCGACCAGCTTCTGGAAATAGTCGATGGCTTCTTCCTTGCGGCCGGCGCTGAGGTAGCAGCAACGTATCTCGTGGTAGATGGTGTCTTTGTCTTCGGCGAGTGCCAAGGCTTTGTCGTAGAACTCGAGGGCGAGGTCATACTTGCGCATGTGCTGGTACTCGTAGGCGATGGCATTGTAGAGTTCGAACTTTTCGTCCTCGTCAAAATAGGGCAGGGCGCTGAAGTAGTTCTCTAGGGCTTCTTCCGATTTGCCCAACACGGCGAGGCAGGAGCCTAAGGTGAGGAAATAGTCGGGGTCGTCATCGTCGTCGACCCGTTCCACATGTTGCATGATGTCGAAGGCGCGTTGGGCGTCGTTTTCCAGAAGGTATTGTCGGGCATACTTGATTTTCAGCTTGTTGCTTTCAGGGTGTTGCGACATGGCCAACTCCACGGCCTGCCGCGAGCGTTTCAACTCGTTGTTCTTGGTATAGTGGTCGATGATGTACTCAAACTCTTCGCTGTCGAAGTAAACCGAGTCGTTGCCCTTTAGCATGGCCTCGTACTTCTCGACGGATTTCTCCATCTCGTCGTCGTAGTTCCCATAATAGTCTTCGTCATCAAACATGGGTGTTTCCTCTCCTAAATTTTTTGCAAAAGTAATAAAAAAGGAGGATATATGGCTTTTTTTGTACTTTTGTAGGGTTGATAACACAAATGAGGATGAAGAGAATAGTCTTATTTTTGGTTTTGTTTTCATTGGCTTTCAATGCGATGGCGAATGAGGCATGGACGGTGCGCTCCGTGCCGAATACGCGTTTGAATGGCAATGACATCCATGTTTCCGACCCTGATGGATACCTGTCGGACAGCGTCGAGATGACCATCAACACGGCCTTGAATGCCATTCGAGACAAAGCTGATGTCTTCGTGGTGACCTTGACCTCCATCGGTGATGCTGATCCTAGGCATTTTGCTACGGAACTGTTCAACTACTGGGGCATAGGCGATGCCGAAACCAACAATGGTGTGCTGCTGCTCTTTGTTGAGGACCAGCATGCCTTGGAGACGGAGACGGGCTATGGTGCCGAAGAGACGCTTACCGACGCCAAGTGCGAGCGCATTTTTACCAATACCATCAAGCCTTTTTTCAAGGCTGGCGACTACGAAGGCGGACTCTGTGCAGGTGTGGCCGACATTGTGACCGTCTATGGAGGTGAGGTTCCCGATGGATTGAAGACGACCTTGCCTGGAGGAGGAGATGGCGAAGGAGATAGCGTCAGCGATCTTGATTTTAAAGAGATTGTCATATATGGTGCGCTAGGCCTTCTATTGCTTGTCTTGCCTTTCTGCGGCCTTGTCTTTTGGGCGGCCAAAAGCAAAACCAAAGCTGCTGTTTCAGACGAACACAAAGCCTTTGAAGAAGCTGGTGCCACCTACGTCGATGGATTGAAGAGCTCTTGGACGGGATCGCCTTGGGATGGTAGGGGGTGCCTGGGTGCCATGACGATAGGATTGTCTGTTTTCCTGATCATTTTCATTGCAATTGTTATCGTGTCATCTTTTTCCACTGGCATGAGCACAAATCGTCAAGGTTTTTGGGTGTTTTTGGTCACTTTGTTTTTGTATCTCACATGGGTCTGTTTCCGTCACAACCACCGTGTGCTCAAGATTGCCAAAAAGCTTTCCAAGAACACGATCAGTCCGAGGTCGGTCTACAAGGCAGCTTTGGACCACGGCGCCAACAAGGCGGCAATGTGGATGGCGCCATGGCTAGGCTGGATTTATTACGTCATTCTCAAGAAAAAGCTGCAGAGCGCTGACGCTTGTGTTTGCCCGAAATGTAATAGTACCTTGGAGGTTTATCCTGAATATAGGTTACCCCAGGCCCATGTGGTGGAAAACCGCTTGGGTGCTTTGGATTTCCAACCCTACCGATGCTTGCAAGGTCATGTGGTGGTGGTGAAGGAACATGGCAGCCAATTCGATAAGTTCAGCACTTGCGAGAAATGCGGTGCCTACACCATGAAGCAGACCGAGACGAAGACACTAAAGCAGGCCACCAACGACCAGGCCGGGGAGAAAATGGAGAGCTACGAATGCCAACATTGTGGCGAGACCCTTATGAAGATGGTGGTGATACCGCAACTCGTCCACTATAGCAGTAGCTCTTCCAGTTCGTCGAGTGGAAGTTCCTCCCATTCTTCGTACCATTCTTCACATTCCTCACATCGTTCTGGTTCCTTTGGCGGCGGCCGTAGTGGTGGCGGTGGACATTCGGGACGTTGGTGATTTTAGTGTAGAGTTTAGTGTTTAGAGTTTAGAGATGAGGGTTTAGAGGGGGGTGAAAGTTGTAGGGCTGTCACATGGTTACTGAGCCTGTCGAAGTACCGTGGCAGCCGATAAATGTGGAGGCATACATGTGTGTCAGACCAGTTTGTAATAATTGAATTCATGAAAAAGAGAAAAACCAAAAAGAAGCAGTTCAGCAGTGTGAAGGCTTTGCTTAAGGCCGACCGCGAGAAGGAGATTGAACAATACGGCAAGCAAGTGAGCTTGAGGCCCTCGCGTGTGCATAAGACAAAGAAGGACTACGACCGAAAGAAAAACAA
Source organism: uncultured Bacteroidia bacterium (assembly GCA_902794155.1). Taxonomy (GTDB): domain Bacteria; phylum Bacteroidota; class Bacteroidia; order Bacteroidales; family F082; genus Limimorpha. Next base: position 19,720 of record CADBGN010000012.1, on the reverse strand, counting down.
AGTGCAAGAGCGTGATTTGGAATAGTTTTTTGCTTAGCTTTGCGGTCAGAATATGAATCAATAAAATCTAAAAACAAAAATATGACTATCAATGAATTAGAAAGGATTGCCTCGCAGGTGCGCCGCGATATCATCCGTATGGTGCATGGCTGCCAGTCGGGACATCCGGGAGGTTCTTTGGGCGCTACCGACATCGTCACTGCGCTTTACTTCGACCAAATGCAAATCGACCCCGCCAACTTCCGCATGGACGGCAATGGCGAGGATATGTTTTTCCTCTCCAACGGCCACATCAGCCCGATGTTCTATAGCATCTTGGCCCGCCGTGGCTATTTCCCTGTCAGTGAGCTGGCTACCTTCCGTCGTCTGGGTACTCGCCTTCAAGGTCACCCCACCACGGCTGAGGGACTGCCTGGCGTGCGCATCGCCTCGGGATCGCTTGGTCAAGGTCTGTCAGTTGCCGTCGGAGCGGCACAAGCCAAACGCCTCAATGGTGACAAGCATCTCGTCTTCGTCCTCATGGGCGATGGTGAGCAGGAGGAAGGTCAGATCTGGGAGGCCGCCATGTATGCCCCAGCCAAAGGTGTCGACAACCTCATCGCCATCGTTGACTACAACAAGAAACAGATCGACGGCTCTACCGACGACGTGCTCAACCTCGGCGATCTTCGCGCCAAGTACGAAGCCTTTGGCTGGAACGTGCTTGAAATGAGCGGCAACAACATGCAGGCCGTGGTGAACACCTTGAAATTCGCCCGCGAGAACGCCTTCCAAGGCAAACCGCAGCTCATCCTGGCTCACACCGAAATGGGCATGGGTGTCGACTTCATGATGGGCACGCACAAATGGCACGGCTCGGCACCTAATGACGAGCAGGCCGCCAATGCATTGTCACAATTACAGGAAACTTTAGGAGATTATTAAGAGTTTTTGGCTATTGGCCTTTGGCTTCTGGCAGATCCCCCACAGAGCCTCATTGCGGGCGCAGACCTGCAATCTCATGAACAAAGGGGGGCTGCCAAAAGCCAGTAGCCAAAAGCCGCAGCCGATATACAATTCAACAATCAACGATTCAACTTACACATATGGACTTTACTATTCAAAACAACAAAGATACTAGATCGGGGTTCGGTGAAGGCCTGCTCGAGGCAGGTCGCCGCAATCCCAAGGTGGTGGCTTTCTGTGCCGACCTCACCGGTTCATTGAAGATGGGTGACTTTGCCAAGGAGTTCCCCGAACGTTTCTTCCAGACGGGCATCGCTGAGGCCAATATGATCAACATGGCGGCTGGCATGGCTTTGAGTGGCTTCGTGCCGTTCACGGGCACCTTTGCTGCCTTCTCGACTGGACGTGTCTACGACCAGATTCGTCAAAGCGTGGCCTATTCCAACAAGAACGTGAAGATTGCCGCATCGCATGCAGGCGTCACCTTAGGTGAGGACGGTGCCACGCACCAGATCCTTGAAGACATCGGCTTGATGAAGATGTTGCCCAACATGACCGTCATCGTTCCTTGCGACTTCAACCAGACCAAGAACGCTACTATCGCCGCTGCCGAATACGAAGGCCCCGTGTACCTGCGTTTCGGTCGCCCGAAAGTGCCGAATTTCACCCCTGTGGACGACAAGTTTGTCATTGGCAAGGCTCAGATGCTGCAGGAAGGCACCGACGTGACCATCTTCGCATGCGGTCACCTCGTTTGGAAAGCCGTCCAAGCCCTTCCAATCCTGAAGGAAATGGGTATTAATGCGGAACTCATCAATATCCATACCATCAAGCCATTGGATGTTGAGGCAGTGCTGAAGTCGGTAGGGAAGACCCGTTGTGTGGTTACCGCAGAGGAACATCAACGCAATGGCGGCCTTGGCGACAGCATCGCTCAGGTCCTAGCCTTGAACATGCCTTGCCCGATGGAGATGGTTGCCGTCAACGACGTGTTTGGCCAAAGCGGCACGCCCGACGAGCTGCTGAAGGCTTATCATCTCGACACGCCCGACATTGTGGAGGCAGTGAAAAAAGTTGTTGATAGGAAACAATAATGTAAGAGAATTAACGATTATAAAGCAGTCAGCTATCAGCCATCAGCTATCAGCCATCAGCTATCAGCTAGTCTGTAGCTGATTGCTGAAAGCTGAAAGCTGATTGCAAAAACAAACTAATATGAAAAAACTAAGCGTACTATCTCTTCTCGCGCTCGTCATCTTAGGCATGATGACGGCTTGCAACAACAAAACCAAAGCACAAGAACCTGCTAAAGCCTTCAACGTCATCTATATGATTGGCGATGGTATGGCACTGCCCCAGGTATATGCCGCCATGCTTGCTTCGGGCGAGGAAATGACCTTTCATCAGTTTCCATACATCGGCGTGGTCGACACGCATTCAGCCAGCAACGTTATCACTGATTCGGCTGCAGCTGGTACGGCTTTGGCCAGCGACCACAAGACCAACAATGCCATGCTGGGCATGAATCCGGATACGATTCCGGTGATGACGGTGCTTGAGGCTTTGGCAGGACAAGGCAAGGAGACGGGCATCGTTGTGACGAGCTATGTCACGCACGCCACGCCTGCCGCTTTTTATGCCAAGGTGCCGCATCGCAAGCAATATGAGGACATCGCAGTGCAGATGGCTGAGAATCCCTATCTCAACCTGATCATCGGTGGCGGTATGAAATACTTCAACCAACGCAAGGATAGCGTCGACCTCGTTTCACGTATGGAGAACGAACTAGGTTGGAAGGTTTACGACACTTTGGCCGATATTGATGTCACCTGCAAGAAATACGCGGTCATGGCCAACGACGGCCACATGCCTAAGGCTGCCGATCGAGGCGATTTCCTGCCTCGTGCCGTGAAGATAGCCTTGAAAACCCTTGACAATGCCGAGAACGGCTTCTTCCTCATGGTGGAAGGCTCGCAGATTGACTTTGCTTGCCACGGCAACGACTCCACTTGGATGATGGACGAGATGCTTGACTTCGACTATGCTGTCAATGTGGCTTTGGACTATGCCAAGGAGAAGGGCAACACTCTGGTTGTGGTCACTGCCGACCATGAGACGGGCGGTTTGACTCTCCCTGATCCGCAAGGCAAATACACCAATGTCGTGTTCGACTATTCCACGGGTAGCCATACCTGCCTGCCGGTGTTGGTCTTTGCCTACGGTCCGGGTGCGGAACAGTTCACCGGCTGGATGCAGAACAACGAACTCAAGGCAAAGATCATGAATGCCTGTGGGATGGAGAACATCAGCGATAGCATTCCCAAGGAACCCAAGAAGAGATTCAAAGCGGTGAAAGCCAATTTAGACTCCAATAGTAACAACTGATTGCAACTCCGATGAAGCTCTCTGTTGTCATCGTCAACTACAACGTCGAGTACTTTCTCGAGCAGTGTCTCTACTCGGTGCGTCGCGCCATGCAAGGCATTGAAGGGGAGGTGTTTGTTGTCGACAATAACTCTGTCGACGGCTCGTTGAGGATGTTGGCGCAGAAGTTTCCCGAGGTGAAGGTCATCGCCAACAAGGAGAATGTGGGCTTCAGCCGCGCCAACAATCAGGCCATTCGCATCTCTACTGGTGAGTATGTGCTGCTCCTCAACCCCGACACGGTGGTGGAAGACGATACCTTCTCGAAATGCATTGCCTTTATGGACAGCCATCCCGATGCGGGCGGTCTCGGTGTGAAGATGGTTGACGGCAAGGGACTGTTCCTGCCCGAGTCGAAGCGCGGTCTGCCTACGCCGGCAACGGCTTTCTATAAGATGTTCGGCCTATGCAAGCTGTTTCCGCACAGCAAGCGTTTTGCGCACTATTACATGGGTCACCTCTCCAACGACGAAACCAACGAGGTGGAGATTCTGGCTGGCGCTTTCATGCTGATGCGCAAGGAGACCCTCGACAAGGTTGGCCTCCTGGACGAGACCTTCTTCATGTATGGCGAGGACATCGACTTGTCGTACCGCATCACGCAAGGCGGCTACAAGAACTACTATTTCCCTGAGACGCGCATCATCCACTACAAGGGCGAGAGCACCAAGAAGACCAGCGTCAACTACGTGTTCGTCTTCTATCGCGCTATGGAGATCTTTGCCAAGAAACACTTTGGGCAGTCGTGGGCCAAGTCGTTCTCATTCCTCATCAATTTGGCCATTTATATCAAGGCGTTTTTTGCCTTGGTGTCGCAGTTCTTCCACAAGGCGGCTGTGCCTTTCCTTGATGCGGTGTTGGGTTATGGCGGTTTGGCGGCCATCAGCTATTTCTGGGGCCGTGGCACAATCTATGATGGCGGAGGCAGCTATCCCATCCTGCTCTTCGCTGCCGTGTTGCCCGCCTATATTTTGATTTGGCTGATATCTACCTATTTTACTGGAGGTTACGATAAACCTTACAACATAGGCAAAGCCGTGCTTGGCGTGGCTTTCGGCAGCGCCGTGATTTTGGTGCTGTATGCCTTGCTGCCCTTGAGCCTGCGTTTCTCTCGTGCTTTGATCTTATTCGGAATGTTGTGGCTTGCCATAGAGATGAGTCTCACACGTTTCATTGGCGTCCTGATGGGCAACGAGAACTTCAAGTCGAAGAAGACTGAGAAGAAACGCTTTTTGGTCATCGGTAGTCCAGAGGAGGTGCAACGTGTCAATTCCATATTGGAGAGTACTTCTATTAAGCCTGATTTCATTGGTTTGGTGAGTTCGGAGATGCAAGGTGAGGCTCCCGAGGGCTTTATCGGCAATCTCTCGCAGGTACCCGACATCATTGAGATCTATAAGATCACGGAAGTCATTTTCTGCTCGAAGGACGTGCCGCATCAGGTCATCATCGACAAGATGGTGGACTGGCACGCCACCAACGTGGACTACAAGATTGCACCTGAGGACAGTTTGTCCATCATCGGGAGCAACAGCATCAATACGCGTGGTGACCTCTACACCGTCGATATCAAGGCCATCGACACGGTGGCCAACCGCCGCAACAAACGCCTCTTCGATGTGGTGATGAGCGGTTTCAGCATCCTCTTCTGGTTGCCTTTGGCCTTGGTGGTCAAGAAGCCCGTGAGGTTCCTGAAAAACGCTGTGTTGGTCTTGTTGGGTCGTCGTACCTGGGTGGGCTATTGCTCGCCTGCCGACGAGACCCAAAAGTTGCCTAAGATTCGTAAGGGCATCTACAATCCTGCATCCTATATGGAGAAGGATGTCGAAACCGATGTCCTCAACCAGATGAATTTGCTCTATGCTCGCGACTATACCGTTTGGAAGGATGCTGAAATTTTCTTCCGCTCGGTTACTGTAAAGTAATATAGCTTAGAAAATGGTTTTAGAAGGGAAGATTCTGTCTACAATGACAAAATCATCGTCAATATGGAAAACAACAGTCCATTTGCGGTTTATAATGGTTAGTGTTTCCGCTTTTGGATGGATGGATTTTGCCATTTTGAAACGACTATATTGATAGGCATCAGCCGAATAGGATAAGGCCGCCAATTGGCCTAAGATCCTATTGACATACTTATGGCCACTTTCAGGACGATAAATGGAGGCAATGTATTGTGCCATTGCCTCCAATTCCGATAAAACTGCGTAACTAATTATTACTTGGTAAGTGCGCATAGCAGTCATCAAGTTTTTGATGAAAGAGTTCTCCGAAATGCTCCAATGTCATATATTCTTCTGGAACACCTTGAGTAGAACAATTTGGTACGGGGGACGTTTGTGTAACATTCCCATAGGCTAGTTGTGGCTCCGATGCAATTGAAGAAGATTTTTTTTCCTCGTTATTGTATGGCTTCATCTCAAATAGTATTTGACTGCAAATTTAAACAAATTATTTCGCGTGGTGATAACCTTGTACTTTATTCCAATCTCCACGAGTGAAGTCAGGCATTTGCACCGGCATGCCGCCATTAGCGATGGAGGCTGCGGTCAGCTCGCCGAGGCACGACCATTCGGCGGCATCGTAGACGTCTTGGTCGAGCGGCAGGCCGTGGTGCAGGCAGTAGATAAGGCGGTAATCCATGATGAAGTCCATGCCACCGTGACCGCCCACTTCCTTGGCTTTCTTCTCAATCTCCACAGCGATGGGGTGGAGGTATTCTTTCATGATCTTGTCGCGCACCTCGGCAGGAACGAAACCGTGAGGGTTGAGTTTTGCGCCTTCAGGCAGGAAACAAGCTGGAAACTTGTCTTCAAGCACTGTGAAGCCTTCGATAGGATATTTGTTGGCAAAGCCTTCGGTACCAGTGAGTTGGTACAAGCGGTTATAGGGTCTGTAAGTGTAGACGTTATGTTCAATCAGGAAGGTCTTGCCTTTCTCAGTTTGGATCATGGTGGTGGTCATGTCGCCGTTGGCGAAGTCGTCGACGCCCATCAGTTCCTTGGCAATCTTTTTGCCATTGTAGGAAGGTGTGCTCATACAGACCAGGGTCTTCATACGGTCGCCGCGGTGGATGTTGAAGGCTTGGCAGAGGGGACCGAGGCCGTGGGTGGGGTAGACGTCTCCGGCATGGGCTTGGTTGAACTCAAGGCGCCAGTTTTCGTAGTATTCGCGCCAATAGGGCTCCAGGTTATGGATGTAGGCGCCTTCACCGTGGATAAGTTCACCGAACATGCCTTGCTGGGCCATGTTGAGGGCGGTCAACTCGAAGAAGTCGTAGCAGCAGTTTTCGAGCATCATGCAGTGGCGTTGGGTCTGTTCAGCCACGTCAACGAGTTTCCAGCAATCCTCAATGGTTGTGGCGGCAGGCACTTCCAAGGCCACATGCTTGCCCTGTTGCATGGCGTAGGTGGCCATCATGACGTGGGTCTGCCAGTTGGTGCAGATGTAGACAAGGTCGATGTCGTCGCGCTCGCAGAGCTCGCGCCAGCCGTCGCGACCTGTATAGGCAGCGGCACGCGGCAGTTTTTTCGCTTCAAGGATGTTGGTCTGCACGGCTTCCACACGGTCGGGCTCAATGTCGCAGAGAGCCACGACAGTCACACCGTCAATATAGGTCATGCGGTCAACGGCATCGGGACCACGCATGCCGAGACCGATGAAGCCGATGCGGACGTTCTCGATGGGGGCTACGGCGAGCTGAAGGACACTTTTCTGCCCTTCGATGCGCAGGGGCTCATCAAATAGGATGCTGTTGTCGACGATGACATAGTTGCCCTTGCGTGTGTCGGCTCCTCTTTGCGCGTTGCAAACGGTGGCCGCAGTTAATAAAACCAGGCTGAGGAGTAAGTGTAGAAGTCTGTTTTTCATAGGAAATGGATTAATTTTCAGGGCAAATATAGGAATTTAATGGTCAAAAGTCCTATCTTCGCCAAAATTTTCCACTTATGAACGAACTTTATGCCGTCGCGGGTCATTTCATCGATCCGAACATCATCGAAGACATTACACCTTTGGGCAACGGGCTTATTAACGACACCTATAAGATTATGGTGAGTGGCCAACCGAAGTATGTGTTGCAACGTATTAATAACGCTGTCTTCACCGATGTGGAAATGCTGCAAAACAACATTGAAGCCGTAACGAATCATATTCGGCAGAAATATGAGTGTCAAGGAGTTGTTGACATCAATCGTCGCGTTTTGCATTTCCTGAAAGCCGACACGGGAAAGACCTACGTCGTTGAGGATGATAAATATTGGCGCGTGATGGATTTCATTGCCGACAGCTACACCTACGAGGCTGTTACTCCAGGCTATGCTTATTATGCGGGTCGTTCTTTCGGCGATTTTGAGTCGCTGCTGACGGATTTGGAGGTGCCAATAGGGGAGATTATCCCTGATTTCCACAATATCGAGTTTCGATTGAAGCAGTTGGACGAAGTCGTCGCTAAGGACAGTGTCGGGATGATGCGTGAGGTGGAGGTGCAGAATTACGTCTACAGGATTCGGGCCGTAGCCGATGTGATGTGTCTGGGCGAACGACTCTATCGTGAAGGCAAATTGCCGAAGCGCATCTGCCATTGTGACACCAAGGTGAACAACATGCTCTTCGACAAGGACGGCAACGTGCTTTGTGTCATCGATTTGGATACTGTTATGCCGAGTTTCGTTTTCTCTGATTTCGGTGACTTCTTACGCTCAGCGGCCAATACGGGTGCCGAGGACGACCCGAATCTGGACAACATCCATTTCAACATAGAGATCTTCAAATCCTTTGCGGAAGGCTATTTGGAAGGTACGAAGTCGTTCCTTTTGCAGATTGAAAAGGAAAACCTGCCATACGCGGCGACCTTGTTCCCTTACATGCAAGCGGTGCGTTTTTTGACGGATTACATCAACGGCAATACCTATTATAAGATTCAGTATCCCACCCACAATCTGGTGCGAACACGGGCACAATGGAAACTGTATGAGGAGGCGGTAAAATGCCTGCCCGAAATGAAACAAATGTTGGGTGTGTGATTTTTGTAGAGATGCACGGCGTGCATCTCTACAATTACAACACCAATGATATTTGTTTCGCCTGTATTTTTTTTGCAATAATCCGTTTATCCCTGTCAAGGACATAAATCAAAGGTGTGGTCTCGATGTCGTAGAGGTAATACAAAACATCTACGCGGGCATCATCAGTGTTCATGTCGATGGAGATGATCTTGATTCCAGGGTGTTGGACGGTTATGGAATCCAAATCTTGCATTTCTTTTTGGCATACATCACAGTCATGGTCGTAGAAAAACAATACCGTGTATTCGCTTTTAATGGAATGTAAGTCAACAGAGTCATTGAGTGCGAAATCGGGCGCGAGGTTGAATAAGGCCAGTCTCCGAAATGTCTCAGCCTTGTCGCGGATCATAGCCAAATTTGCAGCATTCAGATCTTTGATTTCCAATCGGGAAAAGTAGTGGTCATAAAGCCAAACGAATACTTGGTCCTGGCTCATGTATTCAGGATGTCGGTATCTCTCAAGCAGATGCCAGAGGATGAAATCACGGAGGTTGGGGTTGAAACTTGTTCTTTCTACCAATCGGTCGATTTCAGGAGTGATTGAATCGGGTAGGGGAGCGACCATTTTGTCAAAATAGAAATCAATCTGTGCTGCCAAGACCGGATTCTCGTCCGTTGGGCCGTCAAAAGACTCGATGTCGTCCCAAAAATGGGCGTTCTGTGCCCAACCGAGGTGGGTGACGAGTAGGATCAGCAGGAGGAGCAATTTTGATTTCATGGTGCAAAAATAGAAACAATTTCTTACATTTGCAGCGGAAACAAAAGTGTAGTTATGGAGATTTATCACAAAACCTACAAAACTGGCAAAACTCCTTTGCGAACCATTGCGGCTACACAACCGTGTCGCCGCAGGAAAGCCGCCAGTTGGCAGCTTTCACACGCTGCTATAAAGATGTTTGTTTTGTTGGGTTTTGTGTGTTTTGTGATTTCTAATACTGTTTCTGGGCAGAACGAACCAGTCCGCGTGGCCTTCTGGAACATGGAGAACTTCTTCGACCCATACGTGGACAGCACCAAGACATACAATGCCTTCACTGAGGACGGTATGCAGCATTGGACGAAAACCCGCTTCTACCGTAAGCGCAACAACATGTACAAGGCCATCCTGGCCATGTCGGAGAACCATCCTCTTGGCATTCTCGGTATGTGCGAGGTGGAGAACGAGTATGTGTTAAGTGCTCTTTTTGAGCAGACGCCTTTGAAGAAGCACAACTACCGCTGGGTGCTTTACGAAGGCCCCGACAAGCGTGGCATCGACCCCGCTATTGTGTATTCGCTTGACCATTTCATGCTGGTGGAGAGCGCTGTGATACCTTATTACAATTCCGAGGATACGGCTTATCATTCGAGGGACATCCTTTATGCCAAATTCATCAGTAATGACGGCCCTTCGGCCAATCGACAGGCTCAGGGCTCAGGGACCTTAGTCGACACGATTCACGTTTTCGTCAACCACTGGCCTTCGCGCTACAGCGGCGAGTTGGAGACGGTAGGCTCACGCTCCTGTTCGGCAACTATCCTTCGCGCCAAGGTGGACTCCATTGTTGCGGCTGCACCCGAAGGCTACCAGCCCAAAGTCATCATGATGGGCGACTTGAACGACTGTCCCACTGATCCTAGCGTCTATGACGTGCTGCGGGCGCGCCATCCTAGCGAGATGGAGGAGGGATGCTTTGTCAACCTGTTTGGAAAGAATGATGGTTTGGGCTTTGAAGGCACGCTAAAGCACCAAACCGACTGGCAGATATTCGACCAAATCATCGTTACGCCAGGCCTGTTTGGAGAAAGAGAAGGGCTTCATTATAAGGAAGGTAGTGCCCGCATCTTCCATGCCGACTTCATGCTGGAGGACGACGAGACCTACCACGGCAAGAAACTCTTCCGCACCTATATCGGGCCGCGCTATTTTGGTGGCTTTAGCGACCACCTACCGGTGTATATCGATTTGACTCGTTAGTCTTTCAAGCTCTGTCGTGCATAAGGCACCAAATCCTGACTGGCAAACTCCCCTTTCAAGAACTTGAAATAGCCGGCCACGGCGACCATGGCGGCATTGTCAGTGGAGTAGCTGAGACGCGGGATGAACACTTTCCAATGGTATTTTTCGCCCAAGGCGAGCATGGCGTCGTGGAGGCCGCTGTTGGCACTCACGCCACCTGCTATGGCCACGGTCTTGATGCCCGTCTGCTTGCTGGCTTTCACCAACTTGTTCATGAGGATGTCGATGATGGTCTTCTGCACCGAGGCGCAGAGGTCGGCCTTGTTCTCTTCGATGAAGTTTTGGTTGAGCTTCAAGTTGTCACGGACGGTATATAAGATACTGGTTTTCAGTCCGCTGAAGCTGTAGTCCAAATCGGGAATCTGTGGCTTGGCGAAGGTGAAGGCCTCGGGATTACCAATCTTGGCCAGCTTGTCGATGACGGGACCTCCAGGGTAGGGCAGGCCGAGGATCTTGGCCGTCTTATCGAAAGCTTCGCCTGCGGCGTCATCGATGGTCTTGCCGATGACTTCCATGTCGAAGTAGTCTTTCACCACCACGATTTGGGTGTGGCCTCCCGAGACGGTAAGACACAGGAACGGGAAGTCAGGCACCTCGGTGTGGGTCTCATCGGTGGCAAAATGCACCAGGATGTGCGCGTTCATGTGGTCAATCTCCACCATGGGGATGTTCAACGTCTGCGCGAAAGCCTTTGCAAACGAGGTTCCGACGAGCAAGGAACCCAAAAGTCCGGGGCCACGCGTAAAAGCAATGGCGGATAACTGATTTTTTTCTATTTTTGCAGTCTTCAAGGCCGTGTCGATGACGGGGATGATATTTTGTTGGTGGGCACGCGAAGCGAGTTCGGGGACGACGCCGCCGTATTGCTCGTGAACCTTCTGGCTAGCAATGACATTGGAGAGCACGCGCGTGCCTTGAAGCACTGCGGCTGAGGTGTCGTCGCACGAAGATTCGATGCCTAAAATGTATTCGTTCATGGGTCTCAATTTGGAGGGTCAAAATTATTAAAAAAAAGATTATCCATAGCATTTTGGTTGTGATTATGGTGCTTCTTGGCATCGTAACCAGTCTTTTTATTGCTATTCAAGACCCTGTTTTCCAAAAGTTTGCAGCTCGTTTTGCCAGCGGATTCCTTTCGGAAAAAACTGGTGGTGATATCAAAGTGGGGCGTTTGTTGATAACCCCCGATTTTAGTGTCTATTTGGATAATGTTATTGTCAAAGATTTGAATGATAACGAATTGGCTGATATCAAAGCTTTGCAGACGAAGTTGAACTTTCGTGATGCCTTGAATGGGATAATCCATTTGGAGAACGTGAAATTGAGTAATGTAACAGCAAATTTAGTCCAATACGAGGGGGAGGAGAAGTTCAATTTTGCTTTTCTCGTGGATGCTTTTAAGATCGACACGCTTAAGCCTGAAAAGGAGCCGCTTTGTGTCATTGTCGACAAAATTGATGTGAAGAATCTCAATTTTGTGTATTGGAACCAGAACAAGGATTATCCTGACAAAACAGAACGTCATGTGATGGATTATTCCCATATTGCACTAGATGACGTTTATTTTAAGGCTCAAGATTTTTATCTGAATGGCGATTCAATTTGTGCCAAAGTCAATTCGCTCAAAGGTAAGGAAATCAGCGGACTGGATGTTAAGAACTTTTCTGTTGATGCATTGGTTTGCTCCCAAGGCATTTTTCTCGATGGTTTGAAAGCGGAGTTGAATAAAACCAGCATTGATGCCGATGTGCACATGCTTTTCAACGATTATTCCGCTTTCAGCAGTTTTGTCGACTCGGTGGTTTTCGATGCGACGATACGTTCTACTGATATCATGCTTTCCGACATAGGTGTGTTCTCTGAAATCATGTACAAGATGCCTAATCGCATTCTCTTCGAAGGACGCTTCACTGGGCCAATCGAGCATTTTAGCGTTGACGATCTCAAGGCGGAGTTCGGTAAGTCAACTGTGATAGAAGGCAGCCTGAGCATGCATCCTCTGGATTTCAACGATGGAGAGCATGAGATGAACATCAAGCGGTTGCAGTTTACCTATGACGACTTGACGAATTTCTATATCCCTTCTTCGACCAAGACCATACCGTTACCCGAGTCGTTGCGACCTTTGAAGTCGGCCAAGGCTACATTGAACTTCAGGGGCTCATACAATGATTTTGATTCAGAAATCCACCTCACCTCAGGCATAGGCAATGTCGACCTCGATGTGTCGCGTCAAAAGATGGAGAATGGCGACAATGTGTTCTCCGGGCGTATCGATGCTGACAGGGTCAATGCGGGTCTGATTGCCAATGCCGAAAAATATATAGGCAACCTTGATTTGAGTACTGATTTTGTGGTTCGATTCCCAAAGAAGGGCAATGTTGACTTGACCATGAAAGGGAATGCCTACCAAGCGGAGTTGATGGGTTATACCATCGATGAAATCGTACTCAACGGTGATTTGAAAGAAAACCGTTTCAAGGGTGCTGTTTCTGTCGACGACAAGGTGCTCGGTCTCGATTTCAATGGTTTGGTCGATTTCAACAACAAGAAATTTCCTGTTGCCGACTTCAGGGCCGACATTAGCCATGCTGATTTAAAGGCCTTGAAATTGATGAAAAACGATTCCATCTCTGAAATCAGTACAAGCATTGTCGCCAACTTGAAAGGTTTTGATATTGACAATATGGAGGGTGAGCTTCACCTTGACAATACCGTCTATCGGGATGGTCGAGGCACCTATGTCATGAACGATTTCGACGGATCCATCCTCAACGACAACCTCATGCAGCGTCGTATCAACATTACCTGTGACTTCTTCAACTTCGAGATGGCCGGTCAGATGAACTTTGCCAGTCTCATGCCCGTGTTGAATGAATACGGAGATTCTTTTGTCCATTTTCCGAGGTTTGAACAAGATAGGGAAGCCTTCCAGAAATATGCAAACACCCACGATGTTGACCAAGACTTCATCGTCAGCCTTGTCCTAAAAGACACGAAGACGCTGAGCGAACTCTTTATGCCTGATCTGAAAATCGCCAAGAATACATCGGTTAACGGCACCTTTACCTCGCGTTCGCGGCAGCTTAACCTTACTGCTCGAACCAAAGGTATAGAGATTGGGAAGGTCTCCATTGATGATGTTGAACTGCGTAATTTCAACAACCGCGAGTTTTCATACGGATCACTTTCAATAGGGCGTGTCGGTTGGCTGAATATCAAAGAGACCGATACTTTGTCCATAGGCCTCGACAATCTCTCGCTCTTTGCCAAGATGGGCAACGACACTATCGCTACGCGTATCAAATGGGACGACGAGGACCTGTCGGATCATAACAAGGCTTTGATAGAGACGAACTTCCATCCGCACGAAAACGGAGGAACCGTCAACATCAGCAGTGCCGACATCGTTATCAACGACTCGTTATGGAACGTGTCTCCCAGCAATTTCATCGATATCTTGGAAGGCCGTGTCAACATCTCCAACTTGATGCTAAGCCACAATCGGCAGTCATTGCGATTCGATGGCTATGCGCCTATGAATGAAGGCGACACCATTTCTTTGCAAATGCGCAAGTTCGACATCTCCAATTTCGATGTCCTTACGGAAAACATGGGCCTCAATATCGATGGTCTCATCTCTGGCGACGCATTGGTTAGCAGCCTAAAAGCCGACCCCATGGTCTTGGCCGATCTTAGGATTGACAAATTTGGTATGAATGGTGATCTTATAGGCGATGTCGAGATTGAAAGTTCTTGGGATAATGAGGACAAGTCCGTCGATTTGGAAGCCAACATCTTCAATGACGATAAACGTATGTTGTATGCCTTCGGCTCATACTACACGGCAAAGGAAGCCGATAATCTTGATTTTACTGCCGTGTTGGATTCATTGCGGTTGTCGGCGCTCAGTCCCGTTTTGAGTGGTTTTGTATCGCGCGTGCAGGGTTATGGCAATGGCAACATTGATATCAAAGGGTCGATAAAACAGCCAAACATCAGTGGTAAGATCAGCATTACCGAAGGTGGGTGTAAAATCGGCTATTTGAACACTTTCTATACTTTTAATCCCACTATTTTGATTGATAACAAGGCCATCGTCTTTAAGGATATGGTGTTGGTCGATACATTGGGTAACAAAGCCAGAGTGGAAGGAGAAATCAGGCATGATAGGTTTAAGGACTTTTACCTCGATTTGAAGCTTTATCCAAAGGAATTCCTTGCTTTGGCTACTACCAGTAAAGACAATGATACCTTTTATGGTACTGCTGTTGCCGACGGCTTGATTACCATCAGAGGGCCTTTTAGCGACATTTATTTGGGCATCAAGGCTCGAACTCAAAACGGTACAGCTCTCACGATTCCGCTTAATGGAACCTCGACAGTGAAAGACAACGACTTTATAGTCTTTATTACGCCTGTAACTGACACCATAGAAGAGGCATCAGAAGAAACAATGATGCAGAGAAAGCGGAATTTTGCCATTGACCTTGACATTGATGCCACGGATGTCGCCAAGCTGAAGATCATGTTGCCTGGTGACATCGGCACTATTGATGCCTCAGGCAATGGTAATGTGAAACTGAATACTTCCACGGCTGAAGCCTTGTCTATGTATGGTAACTATACCATCTCTTCAGGTCGTTTCCAGCTTACGCTGATGAACTTGGTGACGCGCAACTTCTCACTGAAGCGAGGCGGTTCCATATCTTGGTCGGGTAAGCCTACCGATGGTCGCATCAATGCCACGGGTGTTTATACCGTTAAGGCTTCTTTGGCCGATTTGGGCCTACAGATCGACTCGACGGCTATGACGAGCAATAATGTCAATGTCGAATGTCTCATCCATCTGAAGGAAGCCTTGCTCAACCCGACCATCACTTTCGGCATGAGGTTGCCCAATGCTAGCGAAGATGTTACCCAGACCGTCTTCTCGGCTGTCGACACAACCAACCAGATGGTGATGGCCAATCAGGCACTTTCCTTGCTTGTGTTTGGAAAATTCGCCTACGCTGGAGGGTCGGCTGGTGCTGACCAAACGATGAATCTTTTCGGCCTGTTCTCGGCGAATTACCAGTTCGACATCAATCAAAACATGAACGTGGGTGTGAGCTATCATTCGGGCAATGATGAGTCATTCGATGAGTATCAGGTGGCCTTGCGTACCCAGCTCTTCGAAAACCGGTTGACCATTGAGACCAACGTTGGCGTGATGTCGAGCAATAATCCCAATGCCGATGCGGCCTCCAACATTATCGGTGAATTTGACCTTTATTATAAGTTAAGCAAAGACGGACGATTACAAGCACACTTCTATAACCACTCCAACTACAATACCAACTTTAATAGTTTCGCTATTGATAAGAGAGCCCCGTATACACAAGGTCTTGGTTTGTCATATAGCCGATCGTTCCCCACGTTCCGCGATTTGTTTAGGAAGAAAAGCAAAAACCCTAGTCAGCCTTTACTAAGACCCAGGAATCAATAAAATAGTGTTGCCATGAATAATGCCAGCAATTTCAAAGTTTTCCAAGCCTCGGCTGGCTCGGGAAAGACCTTTACCCTTATCAAGGAATACTTGAAACTATGCTTGGCCAATGAGGGCGCAGTAGATAATTTCAGAAACATCCTTGCCATCACCTTCACCAATGCGGCGGCCAACGACATGAAAGCCAAAATCGTGAAGACGCTTCTTGAAATCATTGACAGCCGGGAGGTCGATCCTAATTCTATGGAGCGCTTACTGATGGAAGAATTGAATATCAGCGATGCCGAGTTGAAAAGCAATGCACAGAGCCTGATGACCCGTATCATGCACGATTACAGTAGTTTTTGCGTGAGTACCATCGATGCCTTTGTGCAAAAACTGTCGCGAAGTTTCGCCCACGATTTGGGACTGCCCAGCCAATACTCGGTCAGCATCGATACGGATGAGGTGGCGGAGACTATTACGGAGCAATTGGGATTGAGAATCAGCGGCCAAGACGATTTTTTGACGCGCTTGTTGGTCGACTTCAGCAACAACCAGTTCGATAGCCAACGCTCGACGGCTCTTGAGAGCCAGCTTTCCGATTTCATTGCCAAACTGATGACCGAGAAGGCTTACCAGAAGGACGAGAACAACAACATCAAGAATTATTCCCAATACAAGCAAACCCTTGATTTCCTGAAGGGTAAGATGCAAGGCTTTGAACAAAGCATACAACAGTATTTGGATGATTTCGGACGCCTTGAAAGACAGTGTGGTCTCAGAGATGAGTTTTATGCCTACGGAAGAAATGGCTTCATCTCATACATCAGGAAACTATCGGCCAAGACATACGAGCAGCCCAGCCCTCGATTCAATGGCGTGCTTGAAAAAGGGAACTGTTTCTCGAAAGATGGTGAAAAACAATTGGGGAAAAACCAGGTGGATGTCATTAATGCCGCTTTGTTGCCTGTGCTCCAGGCGATGAAAGATGAAATTGAGAAAGATTTGGGGGCATTCTTGTTCTACAAAACGCAAAAGGATTTGCTCTATCTTTATGCGCTCCGTGCACAGATTCGGATGGAGTTTGATGCTTTGGCCAACGAAGAAGAGATTGTCCATATCTCCGAATTCAACAAGTTGCTCAACACGGTGATGGGCGATTTCTCGGTGCCCTTTGTGTATGAGCGTATTGGCGAGCATTTCCGCCATGTATTTGTCGACGAGTTCCAAGACACTTCGGTGCTGCAATGGCAGAACCTTTTGCCGCTGATTGACAATGGTTTGTCGTCGGGTAATATGAGTATGGTGGTGGGCGACGGCAAACAGTCCATCTATCGTTTTCGCAGTGGAGAGGTGGAACAAATAGTTAGCCTGCCGGAGATTTATGCCTTGCCCAAAGACGAACGGGAGGCCGCTTTCAGGCAATTTGAGCAGAATCTGAAGGATAACTTTGCGTTCAAGAATCTGGATACCAACTACCGCTCTTTTGCTCAAGTTGTCAAGTTCAACAATGACTTTTTCGAATCGGTGTACACCAATCTTTCTTTTGATTTGCAAAAAGTGTACGTGTCTGAGAAGCCAGGCACCAAAGAGAAAGTTGATATTGTTCAAAAGATCAACAAAACTGACAATGAGGGCTTGGTGCAAGTGGAGCTTTATGATGCTGAAAACCAGCCAAATTACTGCTTTGATAGGGTTGAGGCTATTATCCGAGACCTTACCGAGACAAAAGGTTACCAGTATTCCGACATCGCCTTGCTCACCCGTAAGTCGGACTATGGCTCAGAGATGGCGAATAATCTGAATAATCATGGAATTCCTGTCATTTCGCAGGACTCGATTTTGCTCAAGTCGTCCGATAAAGTGCAGCTGCTGGTAAATACCTTACGCTATTTGCTTTATGGTGATAACGAAACGAATGTTGCCAATGTGCTGTTTTATTGGAAACTGACACAAGAGCCCGATTTCGATGGAGATATCAGTCAGGTTTTCGGAGAGGTGAAAGCGATTGCCAATGGCGAGAAGGCGATTGAACCCGTGATGGGTTTGGGTGAAGCTGGTTTGTTGCAGGCTGCCCTTGCCAAGGCGACCTGCCTTTATGACCTTTGTGCCAATTTGCTCCGTATCTTCCATTTCGACACCATTCACGATTCTTTCCTCAACTATTTCATGGAAGAGGTGTTCAAATCGCAATATGGCATCAAAGAGGGCGTTGCAGATTTCCTTACCTATTGGGATACCAAGCAGGACAAGCTTGCAGTAATGTCGGCAAATGGCAATGCTGTGCAGATTATGACGATACACAAGTCGAAAGGATTGGAGTTTCCGGTAGTCATCTATCCTGAGGCTATCATCGACTTGGACGAAAAATTGAATGCCAGTAAGGCAGCTGAAGAGTGGCTACGCCCCGAGGATTTGGGCTTTGAGGCCATTCCCAATTTGGACAAGGTGCTGTTTAAGTTGGACTCAAAGGCAGAGAGTATGGGCGAGAAAGCGTTGGATAAGGTGGAGAAAGAGAAAGATAGCAACCGTTTGGACAACCTCAATTTGCTTTATGTGGCCTTTACTCGTGCTGTGCAACGACT
The DNA here is from genome assembly GCA_902794155.1 of uncultured Bacteroidia bacterium. Lineage (GTDB taxonomy): Bacteria > Bacteroidota > Bacteroidia > Bacteroidales > F082 > Limimorpha. The sequence continues at coordinate 1,231 of CADBGN010000012.1, read as the reverse complement.
CTATATCATTGCCAAACAAGGCAAGGCTGACAAGCCCAATATTATTCGCGATTTTCTTAAGGATAATGATCATCAAGCGTCAGGGAATGAAGTTTTGGTGTATCGATTTGGTAATCACGATTTTATGAAACCCAAAGAGAAGGAGAAGGACAAGGTGAAGGAGTTGAAGACCGAGTCTGTGGCAGGGGATTGGTTTGGTAAAATCAAGGTTGACTCCAATCCGACGATGGTTTGGCAATCGAAGAGCGACAAGTTGTTGCCGCGTGAATGGGGAGAGTTGGTGCATCAGATTTTGGCGAAAATTCGCACAATTAACGATATAGAGCAGGTGTTGTCGCCTGTCGTTTCTGATGGCACTATCAATCAAGAGACCGCTGATTGGATTCGTGACAAATTCTTGCAAATGGCCCAAAATCCACTGATTTCGGCTGCCTTCAATTCATCTGCCAAAGTGAAGACAGAGTGCGAGATTTTCTATCCCAAAGCAAAAGATAAGGTCATCCGCCTCGACCGCTACGCCGAGCTTCCCGATGTCATCTATTTGATTGATTACAAGACGGGTAAGAAGGAAGAAGAACACCTTAATCAGGTTTGTACTTACGCCAATGCTTTGAGGGAAATGACGGACAAGGAGATTCGGGCGTATTTGGTGTATCTTGCAGAAGATACGGTTGATGTGGAAAAGGTATAAATGAAAAGGAGCCTCCGTTTAGAGGCTCCTTTTCATTCTAGACGGAATGACCAATTACTTGGCTCTCTCTTCCTCAATAGCGGCTTGGGCTGCAGCCAGACGTGCGACAGGCACGCGGAACGGCGAGCAGCTCACGTAGTTCAAACCGGCCTTGTAGAAGAAGCGGACAGAAGCGGGGTCGCCGCCGTGTTCACCGCAAACGCCGCACTTCAGGTTGGCGCGCTGGCTACGGCCACGCTCCACACCGAGTTTCACCAGCTGACCGACACCTTCTTGGTCGAGGGTGTTAAACGGGTCGGCGGGGATGATCTTCTGATCGGTGTAGTCCTTCACGATGGCGTTGACATCGTCGCGGCTGAAGCCGAAGGTCATCTGGGTGAGGTCGTTGGTGCCGAAGCTGAAGAACTGGGCGACGCTGGCGATTTGGTCGGCCACGAGGGTGGCTCTCGGGATCTCGATCATAGTACCATACATGTAATTGATCTTCACACCGAACTTCTTCTCGATTTCAGCTTGCACGTGGTCGGCGATGGCCTTCTG
>CADBGN010000011.1 GCA_902794155.1 uncultured Bacteroidia bacterium | reverse complement strand
TCATTGGTGCGCGTACCAAGGACTTGCTGATTTTCGAGAAAGAATTGGCTGAGGTCAGTAACCTGTATGTCACTTCCGATGACGGCTCTACGGGTCGTAAGGGCTTGGTTACCGACGTGTTGCGTCAACTCGTGGCCAGCGGCAAGCAGTATGACGAAGCCGTTGCCATCGGTCCTATGATCATGATGAAGTTCGCCACCAAGACCTGTGAGGAGTTGGGCATCCGCTGTACGGTGTCGCTCAACTCGATTATGGTCGACGGTACGGGCATGTGCGGTGCCTGCCGTGTGAGCATTGGCGGAAAGACCAAGTTCACCTGCATCGACGGTCCCGAGTTCCTCGGAAAGGATGTCGACTTCGACGGTGCCATGAAACGTCAAGCCATGTATAACAATGTGGAAACGCGCAAGCAACTCGAAGCCGAGGAAAAAGCTGAAGGCCACAAGTGTCACATCGGAGGCATTTCAGAAGAAACCTTCGACAAGAAGAAGCGCGTCCCGGTGCCAGAACAGAAACCCGAAATCCGCGCCCACAACTTTGACGAGGTTTGCTTGGGCTATTCGGCTGACATGGCCATCATGGAAGCCCAGCGTTGCCTACATTGCAAGAACCCGCAGTGTGTGGCACATTGCCCTGTCAATGTCGACATTCCTGGCTTTATCGCCCGCGTTGCCAAAGGCGACTTCGAGGGTGCTGCCGGCGTCATCAGTTGTGACTCTGCACTGCCTGCCGTTTGCGGTCGCGTGTGTCCGCAAGAAACGCAGTGCGAAGGTTCCTGCGTGATGGGCAAGAAGTTCGAGCCTATCGCTATCGGCAAGCTGGAACGTTTCGTCGGCGACTATGCCATCGAGCACGACCTGCATTTCAGCAGCCAAAGCATCCCGAATGGCCATAAGGTGGCTATTATCGGTAGTGGTCCTTCAGGCCTAACCTGTGCAAAAGACTTGTTGTCAATGGGTTACGATGTTACAATCTTCGAGGCTTTGCACGAGTTGGGTGGCGTGTTGATGTATGGCATCCCGTCGTTCCGTCTGCCGAAGGACACCGTCGTGAAGAAAGAGGTGGAGAGTGTGCGTAAGTTGGGCGCCAAGTTCGAGAAGGACGTGGTTGTCGGTCGCACCATTACCATCGACGAGTTGATGAAACGCGAAGGCTTTGAGGCTGTGTTTGTCGGCTCGGGTGCTGGCTTCCCGATGATGCTGAACGTGCCTGGCGAGAACCTCTGCGGTGTGGTTTCGGCCAATGAGTTCCTGACCCGTAACAACCTGCTCTTCGCTTATAAGGAAGGCTATCAGACCCCGAACTATGTGGGTAAGAAAGTTGCTGTGGTCGGTGGCGGTAATGTGGCCATGGACGCCGCGCGTACCGCCTTGCGTCTCGGCGCCGAGGTTCATATTGTCTACCGTCGTTCCGAGGCCGAGCTGCCTGCCAGAGTGGAGGAGGTGCATCATGCCAAGGAAGAAGGCGTCATCTTCGACCTGCTGACGGCTCCTGTCGAGGTGCTGGGTGACGAAAACGGCTGGGTGAAAGGCTTTAAGTGCGTGAAATGTGAACTGGGTGAGCCTGATGCTTCTGGCCGTAGGAGCCCCGTCCCGATCAAGGATTCGGAGTTTGTCCTCGATGTCGACATGATCATCATGGCTCTCGGTACTTCGCCGAACCCGCTGATTGGCAGCACGACCCGCAACCTTGACCTTAATAAGAAGGGTTGTATCGTGGCCGATGAGGTGGGCACTACCTCACGTCCTGGCATTTTCGCTGGTGGCGATGCAGTGAGTGGTGCCGCAACGGTCATCCTCGCCATGGGTGCCGGCAAGAAGGCCGCCAAGGCGATTGATGAGTACATTAAGAGCCTGCATTGACGCTTAGCTGCTTAGGAAACAATACCCCTTTTCCCTCATGGCGGAGGAACATCCGCCATCTCCCAAGCGCGGAGATGAGTCTCTATCGTTTGGGAGATTGCGGGTCAAGCCCGCAATGAGGACAAAGGGGGATGTTTTTTTACTCTTTGATTTCAACGTAAAACACCGTCGGGTCGTCATCCTCGCAGAATGACTCATCAGTATAGTATTGTCCGGGTTTGTCGTCGTCCTGGAAGAGGATGAGCGTCACTTTCTTGAAAGGAATGGGTTGTCCGTTTTTGCTGTAACGTTCGATGTCGGCTTCGGTGAGACCTTCCATGCGCATCATCTTAAGCATCATGGCGAGGTCGAGGTTGACATTGAGGAGTTCTTGCTTCCACTCGATGCTGATAACCGCAGTGGTGTAGAGCTTAAAGTTTTTGACTTCGATTTTTTTCATGGTAATTACTTTGGCTACTGGCTGCTGGCTATTGGCTTATTTGGCAGTACAGCCAGAGGCCAAAAGCCAGAGGCCAGAAGCAATTAACTCCTACAAAAATCCGAAAAAAAACTGAATTATGAAGTTTTTGCACGAAAATTGCATCCGTTTGCCGTGAATTTTATAATTTTGTCCAACCATTAAAAGAATAAGACAATGCGTAAAACCTTGATTGTTATTATGATGGCGTTTTTTGCCATGCCTGTGTTTGCCCAAACCATTGAAAGTGTTGATGTTTCGAAAGCCCAAAACGGTAAATTCTCGACCACCACATCGGATGGCATCATCGAAGGTACCGTTGTGAATGGGAAGAAAGAAGGTGCTTGGATTGAGTATTTCAACAATAACACCTATCTGCCCAAGAAGATTGTGTATTATCTGAACGGCAAGCGTAATGGCGTTTATGTCGAGATTGACAAGACGGGTTCGATCACGAAAAAGGCCGAGTATAAGAACGACGAACTCGATGGACAGTACAGCGAATGGTACCGTGGCGGTCGCCTCTCCAAGATGCATACCTATAGAAATGGTGCCATGGATGGCAAGCAGGTGCTTTGCTATGAAAAGGGTGGCAACCTCGAAGTGTCGGAATACAAGAACGGTTACCGCAATGGCTTGACGACTTGGTTCTATGAAAACGGCGTCAAGAAAATGACCATCGAATACAAGGACGGCCAGTTCGATGGGCTGCAGCAGGCTTTCTATGAAGATGGCTCGCTCAAGAAAGAGGCTTCCTACAAAAACGGTAAGCTTGTTGGCAAGGAAAAGACCTTCTCTGAGAAGCCGAAGACCAAAATCCTCGAAAAGGAAAAGCAAGGAAAGAAGTAAGCGTTGAATCGTAATTTCCTGATTCTCTTTTTTCTTTGTTTTGGCGTGACGCCTTTGATGCTTCATGCCCAAGATACGATTTTGTTGCAATCCGTTGAGATAACGGCGGAGAAGAACGATATTGAGGCGCTGAGACCTTTGGTGGCAAAGAAGTTGGATACCTTAGTGCTGCAGTCGAAAAGCACGTCCAACCTCTCTGACTTGCTCATTCAACACAGTCCAGTCTTCATCAAGACCTACGGTCCCGGTGGCACTTCCACGGCTTCATTTCGTGGCACGACGGCCAGTCACACCCTCGTGCTTTGGAACGGCTTTCAGCTCAATGCGCCGAGCCTGGGGCAAGTTGATTTCAGCACCATCCCCGTGTTTTTGGCAGACGACGTCAGCCTCAACTGGGGCAGCGGCACTTCCAACAACAGTGGCGGTCTTGGCGGGGCAGTCAACATCGACAACACCCACCACTTTGGCGACGGCTTCCTGCTCGATTTGAAGCAGACCTACGGTAGCTTCAACACTTTGGGTAGTTTTGTCACAATAGGCAACTACGGCAAGCACTTTTCCTTCCGTGTGAAGGCCTACCGCAACTCGTCGGACAACGACTTCGAATACGAGAACTTGGCCACCATCCCGCATCAGAAGATGCGACAACGCAATGCTGATTTTGTCGACTATGGCGTGATGCCTGAGATGAGCGTCTTGCTGGGCAGGAATGTCATCTCCCTATCATCGTGGAATCAGTGGAACAACCGCAACCTACCGCCCATCATGCCCAATGTATTCAACGTCAACTCCGAGGAGTGGACGAGGGACAATTTCTCGCGCAACTTCGTCTCGTTCAAGACTTTTTGGGAGACGGGTAGCCTGCAGCTGAAGTCGGCGGCCTTCGTGGAAAACCAGCGCTATTTCCTCTTGACCCGCAATCCTGTCACCAATGATTCGGTCACCTTTATCAACTCCGAAAACCATGCCTTGATCCTGCACCAGATAGCCAACTTGGAACAGCATCTCTACAAGAGCTGGACCCTGAAAGCCAAGTTACAGTGGGACAATGAGCAGGTGAGGAGCAACAACTATGAGGGGTTGAAGCGTCGCAACCTGGTGTCAGCCTACGCAGCAGTCAACGGCGAGCCTTTCGATTGCGCCCAACTCAATCTCACGGCGCGCTACGACTGGACCGACGGCAAGGCCATGGGCCTTTTTCCAACGGCCACTTTCTCCTACCAGTTGCCTTTCTACAAGGCCATGAGCTTCACCTTGGGCTACAGCCATAACTATCGCAATCCTTCGCTGAATGACCTCTATTGGTATCCCGGCGGCAATCCCGACCTCTTGCCAGAGAACGGCCGTACCGTCGACTTGGCCGTGAAATATGGCTTGCAGAAAGGGCCTTTCAAGTTCGACCTGCGTACGGGTGGCTATTTCTCCAACGTGAAGAATTGGATTCAATGGATGCCGACCTCATATCGTTTTTGGGTGCCTGAGAACGTTTCCAAGGTTTATGCGCGCGGTATAGAGAACCATATTGATGCGGCTTTTGTTAAAGAAAACTGGAAGGTTACATTGTCGGGCAACTACGTCTTCACCGTTACCACCGACGAGAGCGAGAAAGCCTACCAGCAGGGCACCAACGGCAAGCAGCTGATTTACATTCCGCGCCACCATGCCAACGTGTTTCTCAACACCCAGTGGAAGACATGGAACCTAAGCTACACCGTTGAAGTGACGGGTCGTCGCAGCACCTCCTACAACGAACAGGAGTTTTTTGCTTACGACCTGCCTTCGTATGTGTTGCACCATGTTGCCCTTGGCAAGCAACTCAAGAAGTTCCGCATCGAGTTGCGCTGCAACAACCTCACCGACAAAGATTATCAAAACGTTATTTGGCGTGCCATGCCGGGTAGGAGTTTTGAGGTGATGGGGGAGTTTAGGTATTAGTTAACAGTTGGCAATTGTTTAGTTAGCAGTTGTTCAGTTGACGCTTGCGTCACTGCGAGGAACGTCATTGCGAGGCACGAAGCAAAACGAAGCTGTCTAGAGTTGAATCTTCAGTTAGCAGTTGTTCAGTTGTCGTATCCACATGAGTTGAAAGGCTTGTGGGGAGTTTTTTATTATTGTACCATCACTATTAATGGCACATTTCAGAATTATTTGTATCTTTGTAGAATTAATCAGTTTGAATTCTTTCCCCGATGGAAACCTCTCATAATCAAATAGTCTCTTTTATTTGGTCGATTGCCGACGATGTGCTGCGCGATGTGTTTTTGCGTGGCCAATATCGTGATGTAATTTTGCCCATGGTGGTGTTGCGCCGTTTGGATGCCTTGCTTGAGCCTACCAAGGAAGAAGTGGAACAGGAAATCAAGGAAAGCGGGCTGGAGAATCTGGACGAGGGCGTGTTGAAAGACATCACAGGCTTGAGTTTCTTCAACACCAGCAAATGGACGCTGAACCGACTGAAATCACAGGCTTCGGACAATAATGACATCCTTTACGATAATTTCATTGAATACCTCAACGGCTTCAGCGAGAACGTGCGCGATGTGCTGAAGAACTTCGAGTATTACAACAAGGCACGCAAACTGGCTGATAACGATAGACTCTTGTCTATCATTGAGAAAATCACCGACCCGCGCATCAACTTGACGGATAAGGAGGTGAAAGACCCCGATGGCATCATGCTGCCCGCCATGACTAACATCGGCATGGGCACCGTGTTTGAGGAGTTGCTGCGTCGCTTCAACGAGGAGAACAACGAGGAAGCAGGCGAACACTTTACGCCCCGTGATGCCATCTCGCTGTTGGCTCACCTTGTTTTTGAACCCGTGAAGAACAACCTCCCCAAGATTATCTCGTTGTACGACCCGGCTTGTGGCTCTGGTGGAATGTTGACGGAAAGCCGCGAATACCTTATGGATATTGGCGTCAGGAGTGCGGCCATCCAACTTTCGGGAACCGAAATCAACCCGGAGACCTACGCCATTTGCAAGTCCGACTTGATTATCAAGGGCGTTGACCCGGGTGGGATGCACTTGGGCAACACCATCACTGACAACGCCTTTTCCGACAAGTCGTTTGGCTATATGATCACCAATCCGCCTTATGGCAAGTCGTGGAAGACCGACAAGGAGAAGATTTACCACGAGAAGACGCTGCTCGACCACCGTTTTGAACTGCCGTTGACCAATTTCGCCGGCGAAGAAGAGGTGCTTGACAGCACACCACGCACTTCCGACGGACAACTGCTGTTTATGCTCGAAGAAGTCGACAAGATGAAACCTTTGGAGTTCCAGCCCCAAGGCAGCCGCGTGGCTTCCATTCACAACGGGTCGTCATTGTTTACGGGCGATGCGGGCAGCGGCGAGAGCAACATCCGTCGCTATCTGATTGAGAATGACCTGGTGGATGCCATCATCCAATTGCCAAACAACATCTTCTACAACACGGGCATCACTACATACGTTTGGCTGCTCACCAACAAGAAAGTCGAAAACCGCAAGGGCAAGGTGCAACTGATTGACGCTTCGCAGGCCTTTGAAAAATTGAGGAAAAACCAAGGCTCGCGCAACTGCACCATCACGCCCGAACATCGTTCGACCATCCTGAAGACCTACATGGACTTCGTGGAAAAGGAAGCCGATGGCGACAAGGTGGCCTCCAAGATTTTCGACGGCGACGACTTCCGCTTCTACAATGTCACCATCGAGCGGCCGTTGCGCTTGAAGAGCCAGTTCAACGCCCTGAAAATCGATGAGATGCTTTACGACAATGGCGAACTCGAACTCTCGAAATGGCTGTACCAGACTTACGGCAACCAAGTGTTTGAAGGTTTGGACGCTGTAATCCCGGACATCAAGGAGTATTTGAACGACAACGAGATAAAGCTGACCGACAAGAAACTGGCGAAACTCATCAGCGTCAAGGAATGGCAGGGCCGCCGCGAGTTGATGGATGCGGCCAAACAACTGATGCATGCCATCGGCACAGAGGTCTTCATGGACTACAACCAGTTTGTCGCCAAGATTGAGGCTGCTGCCAAGGCATTGAAGATGGACGTGAAAGGCAACAAGTTGAATGCCATCGCCCGTGCCATGTCGGTGACCGACCCCGAGGCCGCTCCCGTCGTCAAGAAACAACACAAAGTGGGCAGCAAGGAGGTGGAGAAACTGCAGACTACCTTCGGTGTGGATGAGAAGCGTTTGGCGGACTATGGCTATTATCCTGGCGAGAAGGGAAGCTATGTGTGCCAATATGTTGAATACGAAAGTGACAGCGACCTGCGCGACACGGAGAAGATTCCCGTGAAGGAAGACATCTACACATATTTCCAGCGCGAGGTGCGCCCCTACGTAGCCGATGCGTGGATCAACCTGCCGCCGACCAAGATAGGCTGCGAAATCTCGTTCAACAAGTATTTCTACAAGCCTGTGCCGCTGCGCACCCTTGAAGAGAACGAGCGCGACATCCTCGAACTCGACCGCCAGAGCCAAGGGTTTATCCAGTCATTGTTTAATCTGATGTAAGCCTTATGCAACGATACGATACATACAAGGACAGCGGCGTGAAATGGCTCGGAGAGATTCCAAGCCATTGGGAATCTATACCATTGAAGAAGTGCTTTATAAGTTCAGAATCGGGTTTGTGGGGGGATGACCCAAAACAAAACGATGATGATGCAATATGTATCAGAGTAGCAGACTTTGACTATTCAAAATTCAGTATAAAAACTGAACATCTCACATTGAGGAGTTATGGTAATCTGCTATCTGAAAACAAGAAACTAACAAAAGGAGATTTGCTTCTTGAAAAATCAGGAGGTGGAGAGCTATTCCCTGTTGGACGTGTTGTAAGGTTTAATTTAGATTTGGGTAAGACGACTTGCTCAAATTTTATTCAAAAACTATCACCTTCTCAAAAATACTGTAGTTCATTTCTTTGTTACCTACTTAGTACAATGTATACAAAGAAAGTTAATGGACTCTTTTATAATCAGACAACTGGTATTCAAAATTTAAAAATCAAGGAATACCTAAATCAAACGGTTTTTCTTCCGCCACTTGAAGAGCAAACCGCCATCGCCGCCTACCTCGACACCGCCACCTCGAAGATAGACGCCGCCATAGCGCAGCAGCAGAAGATGATCGAGCTCTTGAACGAGCGCAAGCAAATCATCATCAACCGTGCCGTAACCAAAGGCCTCAATCCCAATGCGAAAATGAAGGACAGCGGCGTGGAATGGATTGGAGAGGTGCCGGAACATTGGGATATTCGAAAACTTGGTACAATAGGTTCAACAATAAATGGTGTGAGCCATGATTCTTCTTATTTTGGAGAGGGAGAGCCTTTTGTCAATTATTCAGATGTATATAAGAACTATTCATTACCAAAGTCCGTTTCAGGTCTTGCAAAATCTTCAATACAGGAAAGAATGGTTTTCTCTGTTGAGAAGGGAGATGTGTTTTTTACAAGAACTTCTGAAACAGCAGAAGAAATCGGTTTTACAAGTACTTGTTTAGAAACTATCCCTAATGCTGTGTTTGCAGGATTTCTAATTAGATTTAGACCTCAGGCAGGTATATTAGACCCGAATTTCTCTATGTATTATTTTAGAGCACATATCCATCGTTCATATTTTGTAAAGGAAATGAATCTTGTTATTCGTGCTTCTCTAAGTCAGCAATTATTGAGAGGTTTACCTGTTTTGTTGCCTCCTTTACAAGAACAATGTAACATAGCCAATTATTTGAAGCGAGAGATTAATGAAATAGACTTATGTCTAAATAGTAAAATGAAGCAAATCTCCCTCCTTCAGGAGCGGAAGCAGATTATCATCAATGAAGTGGTGACGGGAAAGGTGAAGGTGGTATGACGTTTTTTAGATATACAAAACACTTTGCTAAAGCTGTATGGGAAGATATGTAATGAAATTCAACTAAAATGAACCAGTAAAAAATGATGGTTTTATGATACTTGACGAACAAACTAGAAAGACTATTCAAGAAAATAATGACAAAAAATCCCTTCGACAAGACACCAAACAACATTGTCTGAAGATCCTTCAAGGTATTGGCAAATTTGACGAAAACACGGCTCATCGAGCTATATGGGAATTGGTGCAAAACGCACGAGACTTGGCTGATGAGAAAGGAGGAAAGAAGCAAGTTAGTGTTAGAATTGTCTTGACTGAAGACAAGCTGTCGTTTGCTCATAACGGCAAACATTTCAATTTTGATTGTTTGTCATCGCTGATAAAACAGGTTTCTTCGGAAGAGAAAGAAGACCCTGATGCTGCTGGCCAGTTTGGAACAGGCTTTATGACCACACATAAATTTAGCCGCAAGTTGTATATAAACGGATCGTATGAAGTAGCCCCCAATACATATGTCAGTCTTGATGAGTTTATAATAGATAGAAGTGCGGATGAATTATCATCGATGCGTGATGCAATGACTCAGCAATTGTTAAATGTCAATAAGCTGATGGAAAAGGATACGTCTTCAACCAAAGAAGAATGGACTGAATTCGTATATTTGACAGATAATGAAGATCGTAAAAAAGCAGCTCAACAAGGAGTTAAATCTGCAATGGATCTTATGCCTTATGTGATGACTTTCAATGAACGAATTGTTGAATGCAGCATTAAAGATAAAGATGGCAACGTCACTGTGTTCAAAAAAGAACAACAAGAAGACGTAGAGGGGCTGCATGTGATGAGGATTTGGAAAAATGAAATTCCGATTGATTGCTTCTATTTACAGTCTGATGATAATAAAGACATCATAATACTTCCTCTCAAAAAAGCCTTAGAGGCTAAAAAAATGGACTTGGTCCCACGATTGTTCATTTTCTTTCCATTATTAGGCACGGAAGTGAATTCCATAAATTACGTTTTTCATTCTGAACGCTTTTTTCCAACAGAATCTCGTGATCTTATTGTTTTACCCGATGGCAATGCAGAGCATCAGTACAAAATAGATAATGATGTTGAGGTATTGAAAGAGATGAGCTCTATGTTGTTTGATTATCTGAAGGAGCATGCAAAGCAAATCAAGAATTCCATCTATCTTGCCCCAATCGGATTTGACATGGCACTGCACAAGGAAAAAACGATGGAGTTTTTTAGGAGTCGCCATGAAGCATGGGTGGAAGTGTTCAAAAATCTTCCTTTGATTGAATTGAATGACGGTAATGTTAGTATTGAGCAAACAGATAAGGTAAAAGTACTTGACCATAACATCGTGGAGTTCCTTAAACAAGATGAAAACTGGAAATATTTGGATGTGGTTTATGAATATGCCAGCATGGTATCTTCTCTACCCAAGAAGGAACAAATCGTTGAATGGTCAGATATAGTATATCAATGGAATCCTGATGAAACAAAATGGTACGTTACCATAGAGGCAATTGTTGAGCAGATCAAGTCGATGAGAGATAGAGAAACACTGTTGCGATTCTTAGAATATCTTAAGGCAAGCGGTCAAAGCCACTATTTCAAGACAAAAGCAATTATCCCTAACAGGGAAGGGAATTTATGTTCTTTTAGTGGCTTGCGAGATGGCAAAGACATCCCTAATGAATTGTATAATGTTTGCAAAACATTGGTGCCAGAGTTTACTTCTAAGTTAATTGACGTGGATTTTGTTAAATTGGATGAGTTTGCTCCATCTACCCGAGACGACCTGAAGACGGCACTTTCAAAATATGTCGAAGAGCAAGAACAGAAAGAAATTCCCTTTAAAGACCAGCTTCCTGACGTGTTGCGTTTTTGCATGACATTCCCTACCAGTAATCCTGAGAACAACGACCGTTACAAAGCTATAAGTATTATCTGTGAAAAATACCAAGATGTGCAATTCGCAGTCAATTATGTTCCACACCTTGGAGACGTGGATAAAGAACAACTTATGTATAAGGTGGTATTTGATGCACTTGTTAAATACGAATTCCGACAAATCGTCTCAGAAGCCAATCAAAATGAGAATTGGTATAAAGAAGAACAAAACTCAAACTATTTGTTCAATCTGATTAAATCGTTGAGTAACATAGATCGACCTACTTTGTATCAGAGCAAAATTATGCCAGATTATGCCATCTTTCCCAATCAAAATGGCAAGCTTTGCGAACCATCTTCGCTGTTTGTATTGGAAAACGACCCCAGCCATTCACATGAAAAATCTGATATAGATGATCTATGCACTTTTTACATAGATGTAGTGGGCGAGGACAAACGCGATTATTGGGTCGATGAACGTTTTGCATGTTTTCAATCATTCCAAACAGAAAGTACTAAGTCGATTGCCAATACTATTGACGAGGAACTTAAATCGAAAAATTATGTTCCGAATACTTTTATGCAGATTCTTGACCATTTAGACCATCAAGAAGAAATATGGTGCTACTGGTTCTCTAACATCAACGACAATAAAGCCAATATATTCTTAAATCGAATACAAGGTCGACAAAAGGCACATGTTTATACCATAATGAAAACCGAAGAGAGCAAGTTGGAAAAGCTTGCAGATTTGGCTACCAGCGACGAAGAAAAACTAAAAAAACTTGCAGATTTGGCTGCGAATGAAAAAATGGATAAAATTATTGAGGAAGGATTGAAAGCGGTAACTCTGCTTGATTTCCAATATAAACACGATTGCTTTATCCGTGAACTTGGCCAATATGTAGAGAACTTGCTTTTGGAACAGTTGAAAGAACAAATCAACGATATTGACCTTGAAGTAGAAGTTAGTGATCAACAAGGTGGCCAAGACTACATAGTGCGGCTTGGAGGGGAAGAGATTTACTATGTTGAAGTGAAATCGAGATGGACGACCAGTGATGTTGTGGAGATGAGCCCAATGCAGTTTAAGAATTCCGTGGATCATAAAGAAAACTATTCTCTTTGTTTTGTGGATATGACATGGAAAAACACCAATGATGTTGGTGAAAGAGAATATGATGATATTGGGACATGCCTTAATCATACAAAAGTTCTTCACGACATAGGAAAAAGAAATGAATGGTGCATTGAAAGTGTCCAACAGACAAAAGAGCGACCCCACATTGGGGGTAGTTATAGCCTAACGGTTCCGCAAGAATTGTTTAAGCCAAAGGACACACCTACTTTTGATGATTTAATTAATAGAATTAAAGGCGTTATCGAACAGAAGATAAGTATGAAAGATGTAAAGTGATTTCAATTGAATAATGTGTTTAGTATGACTACTAGCCAAACCAACGAACAAGCCTTTGAGGCCCTCATAGAGAAAGCCTTGGCTGAAACTCAACTAAAAAGTGTATTTTTGCAAAGACGAACAAAGGATGCAAATGACGGAGACAAATCGCATAGAATTCAAACGGGAACTGACGCGCGAGCTTGATTTGGAGCGCGAGGTGGTGGCGTTTCTCAACTACCGGGAAGGCGGAATCATTTACATCGGTGTGGATGATGACGGGAAAGCCGTCGGGGTGAAGGACATTGACGGCGATATGCTGAAAATCAAGGATCGCATCCGCACGGGGATTTCACCTTCGCCGATGGGATTGTTCGATGTCAAGGTCGAGGAGTTCGACAATATCCCCGTTATCAAGATTTTTATCGCCAGTGGAAGCGAAAAGCCTTATTACAAAACACGTTACGGCCTTTCGGAAAAGGGCTGTTTTATCCGTGTGGGTACGGCAGCCGAGCCAATGACGAATGAACAAATCGAAGACCTTTTTGCCCGAAGGGTACACAACTCGCTCAAGAATGTGGTTTCTCCGCGCCAAGACTTGACCTTCGCCCAACTCAAAATCTATTACACTGAAAAAGGATTTCAGCTCAACGACAACTTCATCCGTTCGCTTGATTTGATGACCGACGACGGAAAATACAATTATGTGGCATACTTGCTCGCCGATGAGAACGGCAATTCGATGAAGTTGGCAAAATACGCAGGCAAAGACCGTTGCGACCTTATTTCAAACAATGAGTACGGCTATTGCTGCTTGATTACCGCCACAATGAAAGTGCTTGACAAGCTGGACGTGGAAAACAAGGTGTCGTCGGTGATTACCTCGACAAGGCGCATCGACACCCCGCAATGGGACAAAATCGCAGTGAGAGAGGCGGTTATCAATGCTGTTGTCCACAATGACTACATTTACGGAGCACCCTCAAAAATCGAACTCTTTTCCGACCGTTTGGAAATCACCTCCATAGGCCGAATCCCGTTGGGTCTGACCAAAGAAGACTTTTTCAATGGGGTGAGTCTGCCTCGCAACAGGGAGTTGATGCGCGTTTTCCGCGATGTGGAGATGGTGGAGTCGCTTGGCTCAGGCATGAACCGCATCATGCGCACATACGGACGTGAGAATTTTGAGTTTGGCGGCAACTATATTCGCATGATTGTGCCCTACAATTGGATTCCTGAAGAGGGTGAGGCGGAGTATGAAGAGTTCAATGAGGGTGGCCAGAAAAACAGGGTGGAAACAGGGATTGACCAGAAAAAGTGGCCAGAAAAGTGGCCAGAAAAGTGGCCAGAAAAAGCCGAGACAATTGTGTCTATGATAAATCAAAATCAAGGAGTTACAATTTCGGATTTTGAGAATGAATTGGGTGTAGGGCATACTACGGTTAAGAAAATCCTTAAAGAAATGCAGGCCGAAGGTTTTATCCGTCGCGATGGCCCCGACAAAGGAGGACACTGGATTGTGTTAAAATCAGAAAAATCAACAAAATGAATACATCCAAAACCAACGAACAGGCCTTCGAGGCACTCATAGAAAAAGCCCTAGTGGGCAGCACCCACGAGGAACGCACGGCGAGCGGGCAGAACGACGTGGAAGCCCAGTCGCCCAACGCGCAACAATACTATTGGGGCCTGCCCAAGGACATGGACAAGAAACTGGCCATCGACTTGCGAAGGCTGTGGGCTTTCCTTGAGAGCACACAACATGAAGTGCTGAAAGAATACAAGGGCAAGGACCTGAAAAGCGAACTGCCTAAGCGCATCTCGAAGGACATTGAGACCTTCGGCGTCATCAAGGCGCTGCGCGAGGGTGTGGATGTGGACAATATCCATCTTTCGCTGTTCTTCCCCAAGCCCTCGGCAGCCGACAGTGAGACCTCAAAGCTGAAATACGCCCAAAACCAGTTTTCGCTTACCCGCCAGCAGACGTTCTCGGTCGCCAACCCAGGTCTGGAAATTGACATGGTGCTGTTCGTCAACGGTTTGCCTATCTTCACCTTTGAGCTGAAGAACCCCTGGACACACCAAACCGCTAAATACGACGGTCAGAAGCAATACAAGTCCACGGAACGCAACCCCAAAGAGACCTTGCTCAACTTCGGCCGTTGCCTCGCCCATTTCACCATGGACAAGGACGAGGTTTTTTTCACCACACGTCTCAACCTAGACAAGACCTATTTCATGCCTTTCAACAAGGGTCTGCCCAATGGCCAGGGCGCGGGCAACCCCGCAAACCCCGAAGGTGGCTACAAGACCTCGTATATGTGGGAACAAATCCTGCAAAAGGACACCGTGGCCGATATCATCATGAACTACGTCTGCTTCGACTACGACGAGGCCAAGACCCAGAAGAAGGTGCCGCACATCATGAAGAACGCCAAGAAGCTGGTCTTCCCGCGTTACCATCAGTTGGATGTGGTAAGCAAGTTGGTGGACGATGTGGCGGAAAAGGGAGTGGGGAAGACCTACCTCATCGAGCATTCTGCCGGTTCGGGCAAGTCTAACTCGCTCACATGGCTGGCTTACAAACTCATCAAGACCTGCCCTAATACAATGGAGGCGGTGAGAGCCAAAGCCGTGGATGCGCCGTTGTTCAACTCCGTCATCGTGGTCACCGACCGCCGCCTGCTCGACAAGCAGATTTCCGACAACATCAAGATGTTCGGGCAAAGCGCCAAAATCGTGGCACATGCCGACACCTCGAAGGATTTGAAGGAAGCCATCGAGAACAACAAACGTATCATCATCACTACGATACAGAAGTTCCCCTTCATCTGCGACGCCATCAGCGACGTGAGCGACCATAACTTTGCCGTCATCATCGACGAGGCACATAGCTCGCAGAGCGGCATCGCCGCCGACAAACTCAATGCCACGGTGCAAAAAGACGCCGACACCGATGGTAGCGACACCGATGCCTTGTTGGAGAAACTGATGAAAGACCGCAAGATGAGCACCAACTGCTCCTATTTTGCCTTCACGGCCACACCGAAGAGGGAAACACTGGAGCGTTTTGGCAGCGAGGATGCCGAAGGCAAGTTCCATCCTTACCATCTCTACAGCATGAAACAAGCCATTGAGGAAGGCTTCATCCTCGACGTGCTGACCAACTACACCACCTATCGTAGCTATTACGAACTCACCAAGAGCATCGAGGACAATCCGGAATACAACAACGAGCGGGCGCAGAAGAAGTTGCGAGGGGCCGTGGAGCGCGACCCGAAGACCATCGCGGCCAAGGCCGACGTGATGCTGACCCATTTCGACGCCAAGGTGTTCCGCAGCCACAAGATGAAAGGCAAGGCCAAAGCCATGGTGGTGACCAAGGACATTGAATGTGCCATCAAGTATTATCAGGCGCTGAATCGGATTGTGGTGGACAAAGAGCTGCCGTACAAGATTCTGATCGCCTTCAGTGGCGAGAAACGCCTTCAGCACCAAGAGGCCTCGATATATCCCATCACGGATAACCTGTATGGCTCAATCGCTGCCGAAGAAAGCGGAACTGCTTGGTCTGACTATACTGAAGCGGGTATGAATGGCTTCCCCGATAGTCAGACGGCCGAGAAATTCGACTCTGACGACTACCGCATTTTGGTGGTGGCCAACAAATACCTTACCGGCTTCGACCAACCCAAGCTCTGTGCCATGTATGTCGACAAGCCTTTGGCTGGCGTGTTAGCCGTGCAGGCCCTTTCGCGTCTCAACCGTTCCGCTCCCGACTTGGGAAAACTGAGCGAAGACTTGTTTATCCTTGACTTCTACAACACCCAGGACGACATCAAGGAAGCCTTTGACCCGTTCTACACCTCCACGACCTTGTCGGAAGCCACGGATGTCAATATCTTGCATGAGTTGAAGAACACTTTGCTCTCGTTTGGCGTTTTCGATATGGACGAGGTTGAAGCCTTCATCGGTTTGTACATTCACGGTGCCAGTGCCGACCAATGGGCACCCATCATTGATGCCGCCGCCGACCGTTTCAACTTTGAGATCGATTGGCCCGAAAACGGCAAGGCTGACTTCAAGATGAAGTGCAAACAGTTTGTGAGAATCTACTCTCGGGTGGCTGCCATCATGCCTTTTGAGATGAAAGACTGGGAAAAGCTCTTCTGGTTCTTGCGTTATCTCATTCCTGGCCTACACATCGCCGGCCCTGACATCGACAGCTTGAAAGACTTGTTGGATTCGGTGGATCTGAACACCTACGGACTGCGTCGCACCGCTTTGAACGAGGCCATCACCTTGGATGCCGAAGAGGCCACCATCGACCCGCTGAAGCCAACGATGGTCAACGCAGGCTCGGAGGTGGAAGTCAAAGACCCTCTGGACGTGATCCTTCAAGAGTTCAACAACCGTTGGTTCAACGGCTGGGAGGCCACCCCCGACGACCAGAAGATGAAATTGGTTAGCGTCGCACAAGCTGTAGCCGCCGATGAGGATTACCAGACCTTGGTGGTGGGCAATCCTGACCAACAGGCCGTTGATGACCTTATGATAACCATCATCGACAAGATTATGAGGAAGAAACGCAAAGGCGACAACTCATTGTACAAAGAGTACCAGCAAAACGAAGGCTTTAAGGCTGATTTCCGAAGCGTTATCACTCGAATGCTGAGTGATTTGGATTATTTGCAAGCATAGAAATGAGTGATAGAATGGATTATCATTGCATCTGATATGCTTCTATTGCAAAAAACTATAATAAAAACAATAATAACAAAAACAACTGACCTTTGTATATCATCCTAATCATATATCTCATCCTCATCAACCTCATAGGCTTTTTCCTTTATGGTCTCGACAAGGCGAAGGCGAAGCGCAAGGGTGGCCGCATTCCTGAGCGGATTTTGCTTTGGATGGCACGCATAGGCGGGGGAGCGGGTTGTTGGCTCGGCATGGCGCTCTTTAGGCATAAGACCAAGCATATTCGCTTTAAGATTCTTGTCCCGCTTTGGACGATGATCTGGGCCGTAGGGGTGGTGCTGCTTGTTTTTAAAACATCGCTGCCATAGATGTCCGCCATCGCACAAGCCAGCTTCGACATGACATGGTTGCAGTAATGTACCAGAGCATAATCTCAAACTGAATGAATCCGATGAATCAGAAAGGCTTCGGTATGGTTCGGGTCATTTCGGTTAGAGAAACACAAACCAACGGGGATGATACGGCATCAGGTAATATAAAAAAAAGGCGCTCAAGGCGCCTTTTTCGTTTCTTACCATTCCACAGCCATTCGCTGCACCGGCATGGTCATGCATCGTGCGCCGCCACCACCACGAGAGAGCTCGTTGCCTTCGAAGGCGACGATGCATTTCTTCACGTTGTTCAGGTTGACCCTGTTGTTGGCCACATCAGAAGCAGTTACGATGTTGAAGCCTGCGTTGTTCAAGGCTTCCAAGGTGTGCTGGTTGCGACCGTAGCCAATGAACTTGCCAGGCTCAAGGCAGAAGAAGTTGCAGCCGCTGTGCCACTGCTCGCGTGCCGCCCAGTCGTTGTTGCGGTTACCGCAATACACAGGCTCCAAGTCGATGCCGACTTCTTTCAGTCCGGCAATCAAATCTGGGACTTCTTTGCCAATGGCTTTCTGTCCGTCGATGGTGATATGGAAGGTCTTGTATTTGCTGTTCATGATGACGGGCTCGTAGATCATACATCTGTCGACGTCGAGCATGGTGAACACCATGTCGAGATGTATGAACGACTCAGGCTCCAAAGGCAGTTCTTGGAAAATGAGGTGTTTCACGCCCTCTTTGGTCTTTAGGTGCTCGACCAGCGCCTCCACACCGTGCATGTTGGTGCGAGAGCCTAAACCGCAAATCACCACGTCGTCACGGATGATCTGCACGTCGCCGCCTTCCACCGTGCCCTCGCCGTGGATGTCGTAGCTCAACACAGGGTTGATGACCTTAGTCTCAAACAAGGGGTGTAGGTTATAGATGCTGTTGAGAATCAAGCACTCACGGGCACGCACCGTGGTGGCCATGTTGCTGATCATGATGTTGTCGAACATGGTGAACGAGGCGTCGCGCATGAAGAAGAGATTGGGAATCGGCAGCAGGGCATACGGGTCCTTGTTGATGTAGGTGACGTCTTCCAAGCGGACACCTTCAATAAGTTGACGTGAGAGTTCTTTGGCCGGCAACGACTTCAGGTATGGAGCGAGGAAACCTTTGTCCTCGGTCTTGCACACGCGGTCGACCATGGCGTTCTTCACGTTCTCCATCTGTAGGATGTCGGTGAGCAAGTCGCCAATCTCGTGCACTTCAGCCGCTTTTTGCAGCACTTTCTTGAAATAGCTGTATTCTTTTTGCGCCACTTGCATGTTCAAGATGTCGCTGAACAGGAAGGTGTGCGCATTTTCCGGGGTTACTTTTTCCAGCTCCGGACCTGGAGTATGAACTAAAACGTGTTGGAGTTTTCCGATTTCAGAGTTGACACTGACTTTGATTCCTTCTAGTGAATCCATAAAATGTGTTTTGGTGAAACAATAAGAGCAGGCCTTGGCCACGCTCCAAAGATGGGTGCAAAATTAGGAAAAAACTCGGAAAGGCCAAAGAAAAAAGTGGAAAATCGGGCCGTTTTATGTCTTGGAGCTTGCAATCCACTGTCAATCATTGGATAGGGCAAGGTCTTCGTCCATGTTGTAGGCCCTGAATTGCAGTTTCTCGGGTTGCTTGATATTGAGGTAAAGTTCCTCGCAATCATTCGTGCCCCATTGACCGCACAAAGTGGCTTCTTGTGTCAGGACCTTGAGCTCCTCAATGAAGTCCTTGCGGGGAATGGCGTAGGCCCCCAGACTCATCAGATGCTCCGTTTCCTGCTGGCAGTCGATGAGCTTGAAACCATGTTCCTGCAAAAACTGATGCAGATGGTAGAAGGCCACTTTCGAGGCATCGGTGACGGTGTGGAACATCGACTCGCCGAAAAACACCTTGCCGATGGAAACGCCGTAGAGTCCCCCGACCAACTCACCGTCTTGGTAGGTCTCGAAGGAATGGGCGATGCCTATATCGTGAAGTTCGCAGTAGGCGTCCACCATCTCGTCCTGGATCCAGGTGCCGTCTTGGTCTTTACGTGGTGTCTCTGCGCAATGCAGCATCACCTCGCGGAAGTTGGTGTCGATGCGAACATCAAACTTTCCTGATTTTATTGTACGTCTCAGCGACTTGCTCACACGCATTTCGCCTGGGCGGATGATGAGCCTCGGGTCGAGCGACCACCAGAGCAAAGGCTCGTCTTCGCTGTACCAAGGGAAGATGCCGTTGGCGTAGGCCACCACGAGACGCTGTGGAGAGAGGTCGCCACCAAAGGCCAGCAAGCCGTCCTTGTTGGCACGGTCGGCGGGCGGAAAGAAACAGTCGTCGTCATTGAGTTGGTACAAAATGTTCATATCGGTGAAATCGAGGCGCAAAAATAGGATTTTTTTTGAATGCGGAATGTGGAATGCTGAATGCTGAATGCTGAATGCTGAATGAAGGGAAACACATTCCTCATTCAGCATTCATAATTCCGCATTATTTTTTTCTCTATTTTTGTGCCTTCAAATAGGAGTATATGCCTCGATACTTCATAAAAATGGCCTACAACGGCAGCCGCTATCACGGTTACCAGATCCAGCCGCACTCCGAGAGTGTGCAGGCCAAGGTGGAGCAATGCCTGAGCCTCAAGTTGGGGCAGACGGTTTCTATCACGGGCTGTGGGCGCACCGACACAGGTGTCCATGCGAGGAACTATTATGCCCATTTCGACATTGATTTTGAGCTGAAAGACCCGGAAACGCTTGCCCATCAGATGAATGCCTTCCTTCCCGAGGACATAGTGATTTATCGGATTTGGCAGGTCGCGCCCGAGATGCATGCCCGTTTCGATGCTCTATCGCGTACCTACCATTATTACATTACCCGCACCAAGAATCCCTTCCATACCGATGATGCCTATTTCCTTTATGGTGATTTGGACGTCGCAAAGATGCAGGAAGCCGCCAATATCCTTTTTGATTATGAGGACTTCACGAGTTTCTCGAAGGTGCATACCCAGGTGAAGACCAACAACTGCAAGATCATGGAAGCACGCTGGTTTGAACAAGACGGACTGCTTGTGTTTCGCATTAAGGCGGATCGATTCTTGCGCAATATGGTGCGTGCCATCGTCGGCACCTTGTTGGAGATAGGGAAGGGACGCATGACCTTGGAGGAGTTCCGTGCCGTAATCGAACGCAAGGACCGTTGCGAAGCCGGTACTTCTGTGCCTGCGCATGCATTGTTCCTTGAAGAGGTGGAGTATAAAACACAATTTTGTAATAATAATAAAGCCATCAGCTATCAGCAGTCAGCCATCAGCTTTGCCACTAGCGAGCTGAAAGCTGATTGCTGACAGCTGAGAGCCAATCCTTGAATCTTGAATCTTAAATCTTGAATCTTTGAATCCTTAAATCTTAAATCCCCAACCATGTTCCAAAAAATCATCCGTTTTTGCGTAAAACTCGTTCAGAAATATCTCCCTGAGCCTTTCATCTTTGCCGTAGTGCTGACCCTATTGGCCTTCATCATCGCCATGCCAGTATGCAAGCAGACACCACTTGAGGTGGTCGAGCATTGGGGCAATGGCGTGTGGTCGCTGTTGGCCTTTGCCATGCAGATGGCCTTGGTACTGGTGACGGGTTCTGCCTTGGCGGCGGCTCCAGCCATCAAGAAAGGCATCAGCGCCTTGGCGGGTCTGCCCAAGACACCAGCGGGCGCCATTGCTTTGGTGACGGGCATCTCGGCCTTGGCTTGCTGGCTTAATTGGGGCTTCGGCCTCATCGTGGGCGTCATCTTCGCCAAAGAGATCGCCAAGAAGCTGAAAGGCGTGGACTACCGTCTGCTCATCGCCTCGGCCTATAGCGGCTTCGTGGTGTGGCATGCCGGCCTCTCGGGTTCCATCCCGCTGACCATGGCATCGATGGAGTCTAACCTTGAGAAAGTTACCAATGGCACACTCACACAACCTATACCTGTTGGTGAGACGATTTTAGCTTATCAGAACCTCATCATGGTGGCAGTGGTCATCGTGGCCATTGTGGTGGTCAACGCATTGATGCATCCCAAAGGCGAGCATGTGGTGACCATTGAGCCCTCGTTGCTGTTTGAGGAGGAACCCAAACCTGCGCCGAAGGCCTCGACACCTGCCGAGAAGCTTGAAAACAGCCGTGTGCTCTCATGGATCATAGCCTTGTTGGGCTTAACCTATCTCGTTATCAAACTGTTCGTCAAAGGTGGCAGTTTCGACCTTGGAGCCGTCATTATGTTGTTCCTGTTTTTGGGCGTCATCTTGCACGGCACGCCTTTGGCTTACGTCAAGGCCTTCGGTAAGTCGGTGGGTGGTGCAGCTGGCATCCTGCTTCAGTTTCCGTTCTATGCGGGTATCATGGGCATCATCACGGGAGTAGGAGAGTCGGGCATCTGCTTGGGTGAAGTGGTAAGCAACGCTTGCGTTTCCATCTCCACGCCAAAGACCTATCCGCTGTTCACCTTCTTCTGTGCCGCTATTTTGAACATGTTCGTGCCTTCTGGTGGTGGCCACTGGGCAATTCAAGCACCCATTATGTTTACGGCAGGAGCCGCCTTAGGTGTAGCTCCTGGCTTGACGGGCATGGCCATTTCTTGGGGCGATGCCTGGACCAACCTCATCCAGCCTTTCTGGGCTTTGCCTGCTTTGGCTATCGCCAAGCTCAATGCCAAGGACATCATGGGTTTTTGCATCATCGACTTGTTTGTCACGGGACTGATTATCTGTGGCGGACTCTTGCTTTGGGCGTAATGTGTATCAAGTCGACTTGAAATGTTTTTTTCTCCATGAATTTGGTGTATTTAAATTCTTTTTGTATTTTTGTGCCAAAATCAGGTAGTTATGAAGATCATTA
Organism: uncultured Bacteroidia bacterium; assembly: GCA_902794155.1. Classification (GTDB taxonomy): domain Bacteria; phylum Bacteroidota; class Bacteroidia; order Bacteroidales; family F082; genus Limimorpha. Next base: position 24,072 of record CADBGN010000011.1, on the reverse strand, counting down.
CATTAGGCAAAACCAACTTGAAGGTGAACAAGAATGGTTTCGGAGCCCTTCCCATTCAGAGAATCAGCGAAAAGGAAGCCGTGTATCTGCTGCATAAGGCATACGATAATGGCATTAATTTTTATGACACGGCGCGGTTCTACACCGACAGTGAGGAGAAAATCGGCGCGGCCTTTGCCGACAGAAGGAAAAAAGTCATCATTGCTTCCAAGACGGCTGCCACCACCATCGAAGATTTTTGGAAAGACCTTCATACCACTTTGAAAAACCTGAAGACCGACTATCTGGATTTATATCAGTTCCATAATCCCGATTATTGCCCCCGACCAGGTGATAAGGAAGGCTTGTATGATGCCATGAAGGTGGCCAAACGCCAAGGCAAGGTGCGCTTCATAGGCATCAGCAACCACCGCCAGAATGTGGCTTTGGAAGCCATCGAGCGTGATTGCTATGACACGCTGCAATATCCGTTCTCCTATCTCTCTTCGGAGGACGATCAGAAGATTGTGGAGGCATGCTTTAAACACAATATGGGCTTCATCTGCATGAAAGCCTTGGCGGGTGGACTTATCAACGACTCGGCTTTGGCCTATGCTTTCCTCAATCAGTTCGATCATGCCTTGCCCATCTGGGGCATTCAGCGCGAGAGCGAGTTGGATGAGTTCCTCTCATACCAAGACCACGAGCCAGAGCTGTCTTCCGCTTCATGGCGCAAGATTGAGAAGGAACGTGCCGAATTGTCGGGTGATTTCTGCCGTGGCTGCGGCTATTGCATGCCGTGTCCGGCTGGCATTGAAATCAACAACTGTGCCCGTATGAGTCTTTTCTTGAAGCGCGCACCGTATAGTGTCTATCTCACTGAGGAATGGGCCGAGAAGATGAAGATGATTGAGAAGTGTAAGCACTGCAAGCAATGTAGCAGCAAGTGCCCTTACAGCCTTGATACACCGACGCTCTTGGAAAAGAACTACGAGGTGTTCAAGGAATACTGGGCCAAGAAAATGGCAGGGGAACTATAGATTTGTTTAACTTTTGTCTCGTATTGCAAATGCTGAGGCGAAGCTTCAACAGGTCATAGTTCAAACACAACGCTCCATTCCTTACACAGTTTTTCTAAAGTCCAAGAAGCGTTGAGACCGCTTGTTTCTGGCAAACGAAACACTTTGATGGATTGTCCGAACTGATTTTGTAGTTTTTCTCCAAACTCTTTGTATTTTCCATAACCATTTATGGCTATCTTTGTTATAGTCGGATTTTTTCTAACAAAACCAACAATATCGTTTGGAGTTCCTTCTAGGATACCTTTATCCGTGCTATTAGTTCGCTTAACAAACTGATAATAATCCCAAAGTACGACATGCAAGTGTTCTAATAACACCTTTTTCTCGGTATAATTTGTAGGCAATTTTTGTGTTGATAATTCTGCCAACATCTTCCACATCCGATTGCTATTATCATAATAATACTCATTGGCACTAATAGAATTCTTCCCTGGTATTGTTCCCAAAAGCAATATTCGAGGCTCATGACACATTAGTGGAGGAAAACCTTCTACAATAGTTGAATCATTCTTTTTCATGTCAGTTTAATGAAGATAAGATAGATTAGTATAATTCCTCAGCCCCACCATAGTAATCGTAGACATCTTGATAATCAAAGTCTAATTGTTCTAAGATTTCCTCAGAAGACAGGTTGGTATTTATCTTGTTATCACCAGGTAAAGTTAAGACTACTCCATTGTTCCCATCATAGCTATTTACCCTTGGCATAATTGATTCTCCTTTTTTAGGGATTCTTTCCGGGTGAGCTAAAATGGTATCATCTGGATATTCATACCTTGGATAATTACGCACCTTCTCCACTTTTGGAGCTGAGTATCTTTCATCTAAATAATTCACAAGCAACGCTAACAAAATAATCCAGATAGGACTTGTTACCAGCATTATTAGTAAGGCATTATTACCCCTGTTTTTGTTTGTTTTCATAAAAGTCCTCTTCTCTAATCATACGATTGCAAAATTACAATAGTTTTGATAAAGTAAAAGTGTTTTTTTGCAAAACAAACTATTCGCTCCCCTTTAACCCTGGGTATACAAAAAAAGAGGATGACTACTTTTTAGTCACCCTCTTCAAGGTCAATAACAATTTAGTTTTTACTTCAGCGGGGCAGGAGTGTGGTACTCGCGGGCACCCAGCTCCTTGTCGAGCATGATCATGCCACCGATATGGTCGCCAATCATCTTGGCTTGACGCACGAGGTCGCGGGCATTCTCCTCTTCTTCCACCTGCTCGTCGATGAACCAGGCGAGGAAGTTGGCGGCAGCGCGGTCTTTGTCTTCATCGGCGATATCGCAGAGGTTGTTGATCATGGCGGTCACTTTCTTCTCGTGGGCGAGGGTGTCTTCGAAGGTGGCCAGGACGCTCTTCCAACTGGTCTGCACCTTGGCGATGGGGGCCAGGACGACTTTCTCATCCTGTGCGTGCAGGTAGTTGATCATAATGGCGGCGTGGGCTTGTTCCTCGAGGAACTGCACCTTGTACCAATGTGCGATGCCATGGAAACCTTTGGCGTAGATGTCTTGCGACATGCTCAGATAGAGATAGGCCGACCACATCTCAGCATTGATCTGGTCGTTGATTGCTTTTGCTAATTTCTTGCTAATCATAGTATTAAGTTTTAATGCGGAATGTGGAATTAGGAATGCTGAATGTTCCTGACGGAGGTCATTCAGCATTCATCATTCCAAATTATTTTTCGAAATAACGTTTATACAATCCCTCAAAGCCTTTTCCGTGGCGGGCTTCGTCTTTTGCCATTTCGTGGACGGTGTCGTGGATGGCGTCGAGGTTGCGTTCCTTGGCCACGCGGGCGATGCGCATTTTGTCTTCGCAGGCGCCGCATTCGGCAATCATGCGCTTGTAGAGGTTGGTCTTGGTGTCCCAAACCACATCACCCAGCAGTTCGGCAAACTTGGCGCAGTGCTCGGCCTCTTCGAAGGCATAGCGTTTGAATGCCTCGGCGATTTCGGGATAGCCTTCACGATCGGCTTGACGGCTCATGGCCAGATACATGCCGACTTCTGTGGCTTCGCCCATGAAGTGTGCGTTGAGGTCCTTGATCATGTCGTCGCCAGTGCCTTTGGCGATACCGACGACGTGTTCGGTGACGAAATTCAGGGCAGCGCTTTCGTCAACGACTTTCCATTCGACGATTTGCTTGCATTGGGGGCAGCGCTCAGGGGCTTCCTCACCTTCGTGTACATACCCACAGATGGGGCAGATGAATTTTTTCTTCATAGATGTTCTGTATTTAATGATATTGAGTTAGTTGTTCTTGACGGATAGAAACGCAAAGATAGGGTTTTTATTACACATGGCGTGACTTATTGAAAAAAATCTATTGAAAGCGCTTTATGCCTTATGATTCAATGAAATAGTCGCACGCGACCCGGTCTTTCCTGACCTTTTTACAGTATTGGCTTATCTGTTGATGCAACGGATGGTTCTTGTAACGTTCCATTGCCTCAAAGGAATGAAATGTTGCCGTCAGCACAGCGTCGTAAGCCGCCGCCGAGTCCTTGCAGTTGATACCCACCTCTGCGCTGAGCAGCTCGGGAATCTGTCCTACTAAGGCTTCCAAGTGGTTCTTCATCCATTGCGCGTTTTCTTGGCGAGTGCGTCCTTCGGCCTCGTCGAGGAATTTCCACATTACGATGTGTTTCAAAACTTTTGTCATGGCGATTGTCGTTGATGCCGCAAAAATACTCCATTTTTGTTGTATTTGCACAGGATTTTGTTTTATCTTTGCAAATTATTTTCCCATATAGACCAATCAATATGTTGAATAGAAGATTTCTGAGAGTCAAGGCGTTACAATCAATTTACGCCTATCATCAATCCGAAAGCTCCAACCTGCCCCAAGCCGAGAAACTATTGCTCGCAGGGGTTGATGATTTATACAAGCTCTTTGTTTGTCAGCTTTCTTTCTGGGTCGAAATCAGGCAGTTTGCCGAACGCCGCATCGAGGAGAACAAGCAAAAGCATTTCCCGACCGAGGAGGACCTGAATCCCAACATGAAGTTTGTCGACAACAGGATCCTCAAGGCTTTGGACGAGAACCAGCATTTGAACAAACTCGTTGATCAATATAAAATTGACTGGACCGACTCTCGTGAGGACTTCATTCGTAATATGTTTGTGAAACTGACGGAGACGCCTGAATATCAGGAGTACATGAACAATGGCAAGGACAGTTTCAGCGACGACAAGCGCTTCTTGGCTTCGGTAATCGACACATACATGCCGGAGAACGGCTTGCTTTACGACTATTATTCCGATCGTGAGCTTTCCTATAACAGTGACTATCAACTGGCTGTTTATTTGCTTTGGAAGTTCATCAGTGAGCTGCCCACCAGTTTTGATGCCTCCAGTTTGCTTCCTCCAGTGTACAAGGATGAGGCTGAGGACAAGGAATTTGTCGTTAAGCTTTTCGAAAAGACCATCCTTCACGCCGACGAGTATATGGAGTTGGTGAAGGCTAATATCTCCAATTGGGATTACGACCGTCTGGCTTTGATGGACAAGATATTGATTTTCATGGCTTTGACGGAGTTTGTTGAGTTCCATTCCATCCCTGTTAAGGTCACTATTAACGAATACATCGAAATTTCCAAGTTCTACAGCACGCCTGAGAGCCGTCGTTTCGTCAACGGCATGCTCGACCGCCTCTCGACCGAGCTGAAAAAGCAGGGCAGGCTGGTGAAGACGGGCTTGGGATTGGTGGACAAATAATTGCACATCAGTGCAATAATAATGAAATAGGTGCCGTTATCCTACAAATATGAATCTATGAAACGAACTATCTACGTTATATGCTCTTTGGTGCTGTCAGTCCTCGCATTGCAAGCCAATGCACAAGTGAGCAATGGTTTGTATCGTGCCTTGACAGATGCCAACTCGGCCCGTGTGGTGGCTTTGGGAGGACTGCCGTTGCCCGTGCATGACGGCGACTTGCAGACGGCCGTATTCAATCCTTCGGCCATCTCGCCCGAAATGAATAACCAACTGACCTTATCGTATGTTGGTGATTTCAATGTAGGTACCAATTTCGCCACGGCACAATACAGCCACACTTTCGAGAACCTGGGCAGCTTTGCAACCTCGGTGCAATACTACAACTATGGTGCGATGCAGTATGCTTCCGAAAGCGGCCAAACCGATGGTAGTACCTTTAATGTCTCCGACTACGCCGTCACCCTCGGCTGGGGTCGTGAGCTGACCGACAAATGGAGCATCGGCGCCAACTTGAAATATGCCGGCGTGCAATATGAAGCAGGCCGTGCGGGTGCCTTGGGCGTGGATGTGGCAGGCACTTATTGGTCGTATTCCAACTGGGCATTCACTCTTGCTGCACGCAACATTGGAATGCAACTCTTTTCACAAGAGATGAATGTGGAAAACAAGTGGTTGCCTTTCTCCCTGGATTTCATGGCTTCTAAGAAACTTGATCACCTGCCGCTGACCATCGTCATGGGCTACAAGGACATACAGCATTGGAACAAACTCTATGACGACCCGCTTGACTTGGCTGGATATTACGACCCCATCACGGGCCAATATCAGGAGCCTTCAAAGGCTGCCAAATTTTTCACCAATTTGGGTTGCCATCTGTTGATTGGCGGTGAGTTGGCCATCGGCAAGAATCTCTTCTTGAGGGCGTCCTACAACTATGAAACGCACCGCGAAATGGGTGTGCCCGAGGCACGTAGTTTGGTGGGCTTCTCTGCCGGTTTTGGTGTGAGGATCAAGGCCTTCCAAATCGATTATGCCCGCTCAAGGAACAATATCGTGGGCTCGCCCAACTTCCTGACACTCCGAATCGACCTTAGTAAGTTCTAATTGACACGAGACTTCGAGACGCGAGACACGGGACAAGGCTACTGCTCTTGTGAAATACCGTCTCGCAGTCCCGCAGTCCCCCGTCCCTTAGCCAAAACAATATGTATCTCCACGAACTCAAACTGACCAACTTCAAGAACTGCGAATCGGCCGACTTGCTGTTTTCGGAGAACGTCAATTGTTTCGTGGGTCTCAACGGGGCAGGGAAGACCAACATCCTCGATTCCATCTATTACCTCTCGTTTTGCAAGAGCTTCTTTGGCGCCACCGACAAGCAGAACATCCGCCACGAGCAGGATTTCTTCGCCATCCATGGCGTGTATTCCCACGATGGCAAGGATGACGAGTTGGTGTCGTGTGTGCAGAAACGTGACCAGAAGAAATCGTTCCGTTTCAACAAGAAGGAATACGACCGCTTAACCGACCACATAGGCAAGTTTCCCTTGGTGATGATCTCGCCCTACGACCGTGACCTTATTAATGAAGGTAGCGACCTGCGCCGCAAGTTCATCGACGGCGTGATTTCGCAGTTTGATCCCTTGTATCTCAATGCCTTGCTGAAATACAATCGTGCCTTGCTGCAACGCAATATGCAGCTGAAACAATTTGCAGAAAGCCGTCATTTCGACCGTGAGTTGCTCCGACTTTGGGAAGATCAGCTGGCTCAGCATGCCGACGACATCCATGCCAAGCGCCATCGCTTTTTGGAGGAGTTTCTGCCCATTTTCCAGCATTACTATGAGATTGTCTCGGGCGGCACGGAGAAGGTAAACGTTATCTACCAGTCGCGACTGGATGAAAAGCCATTGTACGAATTGTTGGAGGAAAGCCTGCAACAAGACAGCTATTCGGGCTATACCAATGTGGGCATCCACAAGGATGACCTGGAGTTTACTCTTGACGGCCATCCGTTGAAGCGCTTCGGATCGCAGGGACAGCAGAAGTCGTTTGTGGTGTCGATTCGCTTGGCACAGTTCGAGTTCAACTATCAAAAGATTGGTTATAAACCCATACTTTTGTTGGACGACATTTTCGACAAGCTCGACGACCAACGCGTGATGAAACTTGTGCGCCTCGTTGGTGACGAGCATTTTGGTCAGGTATTTATCACTGACACACAACAGGGTAGAGTGGAGAAACTGTTTGAAAACACCAACATCGACCACAAGATTTTCGAGGTGGAGAAGGGCTGCGTCAAAGAGATAGGAGGGGAGCTATGATATACTACGACGTTAAGCCTTTGGGCGATCTTATCAAGGCGTTCTACGAACAGCATCGTGGCCTTGAATATCTTGACGAAGTCAAGGTCGTCGAATCATGGCCCAAGGTGGTCGGACCTTTCATTGCCTCGCATACCATCGACCTTTCCATCAAAAACGGTGTGCTCTATGTCCGCGTCGACAGCGATGCCTTGCGCAGCGAACTGAGTTATTCCAAGTCCTTGTTGATGAAGAACCTGAACGAGATGGTAGGGAAGGAGATTGTTAAGGAAATCATTCTCAACTGAGTTTACCTCTTGCAAATCAGCTTAAAATCGCAAAATTTGCATTTTTTGTCGTCCTCGGCCTGCGAAAAGGGGATTTCAGAATCGAAAATCTCATCCACAACAGCCTCGAGCATAACCTCCATATCGGGAATGAAACGGCCGCCTTCAAGGAAATCAGTGACGGCATCGTTGTCGTTTTTGGTCGGCGAGGCTTTTGTCAGACTGAACTCAATGGCATTAGCGTACTTTAACCCATGGATGGCTGCGATGACTTGCTCGGGTGCGATATTTGGGTTTTCCTTGAGATACATGTATTTGTAAAGCAGTAATTGTAACGCTTTTTCCGGAATCTTTTTCAGATAATCGAGTTCGTTTTCGTTTTGATGGCGCACGGGAACCTTGAGGTCGGTGCTGTTCACATGCCCCGTCTTGTAGTCGATGACTCGGATAAGACCTTCAAATTGGTCTATGCGGTCGGTGCGGCCATAGAAAATGCAATCTCCATGACCAGTTGGCAGGTTTGACTTCAATTCGCCCTCGGTTTCCAGTAGGGTCAAGGTGCTGTTTCCCAATTGTTTGGAGGTGTAGTTGAGATAGTTCTTCAGCTGTTGCTCAATGGTGACACGGTTCAAATAGTTGAAGCCCACATCGGGAAGGCCATTGGGCAGGTTTTTCGCTATTGACAGGGACAGTTTTTGTTCCCATTGCGGCTTGATTACTTTGTCAAAAAGTTCTTTGTCAATGAGTTGTGTTTTTCCGTCTTTCGGCAGGTAGTCGGCAAACATAAACTCTAATGTGTCGTGGATGATGGTGCCAATGACATTGACGCCCGTGTCTTCCTCAACGCTATTGTCTTCAATTTGGGCGATATACCGCAGATAATACTTCAACGGACAATTCAGATAGGTGGACAAGGCGGAAGGGGATAGGCCTTTCTCTTCAATGAGGTAGTGGAGACGGTCTAAGGCATTGGTTTTCTGTGCGCTGAGCTTCTGTGACTCCAAAGAGGATTTTGCCGCACTGTTGAACGATTCTTCCTCGACTTTGATGTTGGCGTTTTTGGCTAATTCGTGCTTGATTTGCAAGATGAATCGGCTGGCTTCGCCGCCTGATGTGTCGCCTAAATTGTTATAATACAAATAAATGTCTTTTCCGTTCTGTAGCAGGCGGTAGAAGTGATAAGCCACGACAGCTTGGCTTTCAGTGTAGCCTGGAAGGCCGCAGGCACGACGGATGAATTGTGGAATGAAGCTGCCTCGCGATTTGTCGGGTGGCATGATGCCTTCGTTGACGTTGAGCAGGTGCAGACGCTCAAAGTCAAGGTTGCGGGTCTCGAGCAAGCCCATGATTTGTAGGCCATCGGTCTCGCTGCTGTTCAGCTTCAGACTCGCTGCTGACGACAGCACCCGATACAAAGACTCAAGGCTGTGCGTGTCTTTGACATATTGGGCGTTTTGCGCGACTACTCTTTCCAACCGGCTAATGATTTTTCCGATTTCGCTAACTTGGTTGAGGAGGAAAAAGTTCCTTTCTTGCTCTGGTTTTGATTGGAGTAAATGTGAGATGAAAACCAACACTTGATTGAGATCTTCCAAAACTATGGCAGGCGATGATCCGTCTTTCTTGTTTAGGATAACCCTCAGTAACGCCTGAATGTTAGGCATCTGTTGGAATGACTCAATGTCACCGTCCTCAAAGATGAATTTGCCTTTCTTCACCGCATTTTGCTTCCAATGGCTAAAGACTTCAAGCTCGTTTCTGGAGAAGACGATTTTAACGATTTCAAGATCCATCAAGTGCAGGACGGGCCAAATGTACCAACCTTCTGCCACACGCTCTATTCCGTTGTCGTTGATTTTTCGGGAGATTCTTTTGTGTCGATACAGAGCAAAACATTCCTTAATAAGTTGGTTGACAGGTGTTTTTGTTACGGGATAGCCCATCGATACTTTGAAGCCTGAATAAGTATTTGGAATGCTGTTCAAGACAGGAATCAGCAAGTTCTCATCGGCAAGGATGACGGCTTGTTTTTCATCATTTGTTTCTTGAAGCTTGGCTTGTAAGGCTTTGGCCTGTAGTGCATTGCCACTGGCTTGGATGATGTGTATGGTCTTGGCTTCGGTGGTCAGCGCATGGGAGATGCCGTTTTCAATCCATTGTGGATGAACCTTTTTGTACTTCCTCGCAAAAAGACCTGCCTCATTGTTCTCATCATCGACATAATAGGCATCGTAATCGAACAGAATCTCAGCCTTGCCGTTTCTAATGAGCGTGTTAACGATGCGTTCTTCGGTAGTGGTCAAGGCATTGAAGCCGGCGAAAAGGATGCTTCTTCCCCCGATTTTTTCCAATAACATCGTCTCTGGTAATTCCGACAAATGTCTGGTAATCATGCCGTAATAGCCTTTGCCTTGCTTGCTTAGCCTGTCTCGGAGTCGGAGATAATAGTCGTAAAGCGATTGGAAAAAATGAAGATATTTTATTTCTTTTTCTTTGCTTTTTTCCTCGTCAAAGTTCCAGATTTCCAGCTTTTTATTGTCCAAGACATAGTTGAAAACATGTTTGGCGTCGATGCCATATTGGTCGATTTCGTCAAAGTCTTTTGCCATTTGTGTGGCTTGGCTGCCAAAGACACTTAGGTCGCTATCTTGCTCCACATGTAGTCCCGCATCGATGTCGATGAGTTCAAACAACAAGTCGATAGTGTCGGCTAAGGCGATGCCGCTCCATTGGGTGACGGCCTCCTCGATGGAGATCATTTGCGGCAGCCAAAGGGTCTGGGCGCAGCTTGTTTTGAACGCGTTTCGCAAATAGAAAGCTGCCCTTTTGTTGGGGAATACTATTGTCAGTTCCTGTTTCGTGAGGTCGTAGTGGCTTTGGATATGGTTTGCCAGCTTGGCTATGAAGGTGTCTTCGTTCATTTCAAAGCGTTTTTATATAGTTTTCGGCAGCTAGCAGTTGTTCGGGTTTGCCCAAATCGAACCAATAATTGGGTTGGATAGGTTTTGAAATGATGCGGTTGGTTTTAGCCAAATTGAGGTATAAATCAATGACACTCTGAGGCTTGCATTCAAACTTGGCAAACAAATCACTCCTGAAGAAATGCAGCCCGCTGAAGGCCATTTCTTTAAGTGAAGGTCCCTGAGCCCGTCGAAGGGCCGACTCGTTATGAACCCATTTGAATTTCTCTTCCGACTTATTCATCCACCCAACAAGCTGGTTCTCATCATCAAACAACAACTTTCTATTCGTCTCCCTATCCTGTGTCAGCAACCAAGCATCGTCACCAGAGGAGAGAAACTGTTGACTCATCTCGCCAAGATTCACATTGCTGATGATGTCCACGTTATGCACCAACACGGCTTTTGAGTCCTTGAAAAGGGGAGTGGCCTTGACGATGCCGCCACCTGTGTCCATCAGCAGGTCGCGTTCGTCGGAAATCTGTATGACAGCGTCAAACTGATGTTGGTTGATGAAGTCGATGATTTGTTCGCCAAAATGATGCACATTGATGACAATGTGATAGAATCCGTTGACAATCAAATTCTCGATGCAATGCTGCAACAATGGCTTGCCGTTAAGCGGGACTAAGGCTTTGGGCTTGTCCTGGGTCAAGGCTTTGAGGCGGGTGCCCAAGCCGGCGGCCAAAATCATTGCAGTGGTTTCGATTCTTGGACTCATAAGCCAGTTTCCTCCGTGATTTTGCGTTCGATGTGGTTCAGTTTAAGGTGGATGTCGGGATAGGTCGCCTTGAGCCATTCGTAGATGGTTTGGGCGAAGAAGACCGAACGATGCTGTCCGCCCGTGCAGCCAAAGGAGACCATCAGGTTGCTGAAATGCCGCTCGCGGTAGTTGTCGACACTTTGTCCGACGATGCCTTTCACATGATTGAGGAAGACATGGACGGGCGGCTTGGCCATGAGGTAGTCGATGACCTCCCAGTCGCGGCCGGTCTTGGTCTTGAACTCTGGCTCACGGCCAGGGTTGGGTAAGGCACGGCAGTCGAACACGAAGCCGCCGCCGTTGCCGCTGAAGTCGGCTGGGTAACCCTTCTTGAATGAGAAGCTATTGATTGTGACGGTGAGTTTAGAGTTTAGAGTTGAGAGTTGAGAGTCAGTTGGGAGTGGATAGTTTAGAGTTGAGAGTTGGGAGATGACGCTTTGGAGTTCGGGGTATTTGTCTAATGGGTGGGTTTCATTCCAGGCTTTCAGTTCTTTCAAGGCGTATGGGATGCTCTCGATGAAGTGTGACTTCTTTTGGATGAGGCCTCTAAAACCGTAAGCACCAAGCACTTGCATCAACCTCAGATAGACGAAATAAGGCTGGTAGGTGTCGAATTTGACGGCTTCCGGACTCATGTATTGCGACAACTTAGCCTTGTAATACCCGACCAATTCATCTCGTATGGCTTGTGGGATTTGTGCTTTCACCTGATAGAGTAGCGAGACCACATCGTAGTTGAGCGGGCCTTTGCGACCGCCTTGGAAGTCAATAAAATATAGCTCGCTATCTTTCACCATGATGTTGCGCGATTGAAAATCGCGGTACATAAAGAAGTCGCAGGGCGCATGGCTGACGAAGTCGGCGAAGGCTTCGTAGTCCTTGCCCAAGCGTGTCTCGTTGAAGTCTATTTCCTCGTGCGGCTTGACGAAGTAATACTTGAAATAGTTGAGGTCGTCGATGATGGCCTGACGGTCGAAGCGCTCAGTAGGATAGGCCTTGCTGTAGTCCAATCCTTGATGACCCAGCACTTGCAGCTTTACCAGATGGCTCAGTGCTTTTTTATAAAGATTGATAATGTTCTCGCCGAAACCACTTACCATCAAAGCTTTCTGCACATGCGCAAACAGATTGTCATCCCCGAAATCGCTTTGCAGATAACAGGTCTTTTCCTCGTTTACGGCAAAGACCTCTGGCACATTCAATCCCAAGTCATGAAAATGCTTGCTGAAAGTGAGGAAAGCCTCGTTTTCCTCCACATTGTTGCTATAAGTTCCAATCAGACTGCCGTTCCATGTAATGATGCGGAAATATTTTCTCGCTGAGCCTGATTCTGCAATGGGTTGGATTTCGTAGGGCGTTTTCCCGATGGAACGCGTTAGTTCAGCTAATATGTTTTGAATATCAGGAGTTTGCATGGAATGCCATTGTTTTCTATTGTGGCAAAGTTACAAAGAAAAAATGGAATTAAGGTATTTGTGGACTATTTCTTTCCCCGCGTCTCAATCCACACCCAAAGCCGCCACATCAGCCAGCCCCAAGCGAAGAAGAGAACGTAGAAAATCCATTTTGGGATGGAGGTTTGGTAGGCGCCTTCCTTGTCGATTTCGTTGTATTGCTCGGTGGGGATGTCGGCATAGTAATAGGCGCCTGCGCCGAAGTCGTAGCCTTCGACGAGACCAAGCTGGTTGGCCATGATCCAACCGGCCAAAAACAAAGTGATTACCACCACGATGATGGTAATCACTTTGAATATTTTGTGGTTTTTGTTCATCACTTGAACATGTCGAGGGAAGGAATGTCAAAGATCTTTCCTGACAGCAGGAACCACACTGCAAACAGCGTAAGGGCGATGTTGAAGACCTGGCCGATGATGTAGAGCCAGAGCACCTTGCCGCCTTGCATACGCTTGAAGAGGCTCTTGAAGTTGGTGTCCAAGCCGATGCTGGTGAAGGCCAGCACGAAGGCCCAGTTCTTGTATTGGTCAAGCACGCCGTTGATGGCCTTCACGGCTGAGGCGCCGTTGAAATCCATGCCTTTGGTGAGGGGTTGGATGATGAAGGAGGCAACGAGTGAAGCCACGAAGAAACCGATGATGAACTTCGGGAAACGATTCCAAATCTCACCAGCACCGACCTTTTGGTTCGGGTCTTTGTCGACCTTGGTGGCAAAGAAGATGGCCACGAAGAAGGCGATGAAACCGATGAGGATGTTCTGGATGGACTTCACAAGCACGGCAGCTTGCTCGGCTTCTTCGCCGAGGGCGTTACCGGCCAGCACCACAGCACCCGTTGAGTCGACGGTGCCGCCGATGAGGGCACCACCCATGAGTTGGCTCATACCGCAAGCGCGGATGATCATAGGCTCGAATACCATCATGAGGATGGTGAAGATAATGGAGATGCTGATGGCTAATGAAAGGTCTTCCTTCTTGGCTTTGGAGGCAGCACCCGTGGCGATGGCGGCACTGGTACCGCACACCGAGGTGGCCGAAGCCAAGGTGATGACCAGAGGCTTGTTGTCGATCTTCAGCACTTTGGTGCCCAACCACCACATGAAGATGATGACGATAGGCGTCACAATCCATGCGATGCCGAGACCGTAAAGACCGAACTTGGCGATGTTGGAGAACAGCACCGAGAAGCCCATGATGACCAAGCCCGTCTTGATGTAGAACTCAGTACGGATGGCAGGTTTCAGCCATTCGGACGTGCCAACGGTGTTGGAGATCAACAGGCCGATGAGCAAAGCCCAGAAAGCCCATTCGAGGTAACGGTTCAGGGTGAACTCGGCGCTCACCAAGCGCACCACGATGCAGATGATAAACAGCACAATGAAGGCAGGGATGAACTTGCCGATCTTCTCGCCTTGCAGCTTGATGCCGATGGCAAACAGGATGCCGAGCACCAAGAAGGTGCGGAGCAACTTGATCCAGAAGGCACCGTTGAATTGGTCAATAAGAGATTTCTTTTCGTCTACATTTTCCCACCAATGCCAGGTGCTGAACTTGGCGGCGGAGAAGTCGAAGCTTTGGGTAAGGATGGAGATACAGCCGATGGCAATGACAATGAAGCCAATCCACACGGCCAGCCAGTCTTCCTTTTTCCAGAGATTGGAGATTTTATTGTTTTCCATAAGTTGAATAGTTGGTTTAGTTAACTACGAATTGAACGAATATTGTCTAATTTCTCACGAATGAATTTGGCAACTTCGTTGCAAATGAGTACGAATTCGTATAATTCGCAGCTTTAGCTGCAAAATTCAGTTTTAGACATTTGTTCCATTCGTGTTATTCGTAGTTTTTAGGGTGAATTGGATTAGAACTTATAGCTGACCATGGCAACCACACGGTGTGAGTTGTCGCCAGCTTCTTTCTGTACCAGTGAATAGTCAAGTTTGAAGTTCACGGACTTCAGCGGCCAATAATTGATGCCTACAGTGTACCAATTTGTGCCGCCATTTGTGATGCTGGCATCTTTGGTGAAGTGCTCATAACGCAGCACGGGCATAATCTTCTGTTCACCAGCTTGGAAGTTGTATCCAACTACGCCATAGTAACCGTTGCTGTTGTAATAGACAAGGTCTTCTGGAATAACTGTATGAGACAGACCTGTTTTGCCGCCGATGTATTCGCCACGAAGAACGAGTTTGCCGTCGTTGTATTGGACGCCGGCTGCCCAACGGTTACGAGTGCCGTTGTTTCCTTCATCCTTGTAATAGTGGCCGTAGTAATATGAACCACTCAAGGTCAGGTCTTTCAGGCCAGGATGTACTTCGAGGCGACCGACGATGTCCTTGCGGTTGTTGTTGTCGAGTTGGTTGGCGCCGTTGCCGTTGAACACGCCGACGGCGTAGTCAACGATGCTGTATTGGTAACCATTGGCATTCTCAACAGGGAAGAGGCTACCGGTGGCCATTAGACCAAGGTCACGACCGAGGGCACCGACGCCACAAACGTCTTTGTAACCGACCAATTGTTGGACGCTCTCGCCGTAATCGAAGATCTCGAGGTTGACGGGGTTGATGGGGCTTTCCAAGGTGAACGGGGTCTTGAACTGACCGACCTGGATGGCAAACTCTCTGCAGGGTTTGTACTTCACATATGCGTCAACCAGCATGGGGCTGCGGGTGAAGTCGCCTTGGATTTTATAGCTCACTGTCTTCGAAAGGTTGCCGTCCACCGACAGACGAACGCGGCGCATTCTCAAGGTGTTGTCGAGAAGGTCTCCTTTGTCACTTAGGTTGGCTTGGTACATTCCTTGCACAAAGCCGGAGATTTTAGGCATGGTCAATCCATCCTTGGGCTTTTCGGGAATTACATTCTTTTCAGCTTCAGCTTTTTCAGCCTTGGGCTTTACTTCAATAGTTTTGTCAGCCTCTTTTTTAACAGGTTTTACTTGTGCATTCATGCACAATGGAATGGCTAATAGCAGCATTCCGACAATGATGCGAAATTTGCGTTTCATAGTAGTTAAAGAATTAAACGTTTTCAATTTTATTTTACGCGGCAAAAATAGTAAAAATACTTATAGTAAGTATATTTACTAATTATTTTGTGTAGAAAAAAGTAATTCAAGATGAATTTATATGATTAGTGCTTTATTTTCAACAAGTTGTAATAGAAGAGGCCTATTGGTTCAAATGTGGAAAAACTGATTTGGCATGGTGCAACATTTCCTCAAAAGTGATTTTGAACCATTCGGTATAATGGTTAGGATACAATTCAAGATCTTTTGAAAGTGCGTCTATTGACACGTATTTCCATGAGGCGACTTCTTCGGTGTTGATACAAGGGATGTCATCGCTTTGACCGATGAAAACATGGTCGAATTCATGCTCAGTGAGGCCTTGTCCGACAGGTGCCTTATAAATAAAGGTGTAAACTTCGTGCATCTCGCATCGCATGCCCATCTCCTCCCAAAGTCGCCGTGAGGTGGCTTCTTCCAGTGTCTCGCCGTCACGTGGATGGCTGCAGCAGGTGTTGGTCCACAAGCCAGGGGAGTGGTACTTCGACAAGGCCCGCTGCTGCATCAACAGTTCGCCTTTCGAATTAAATATAAAAATCGAGAAAGCCCTATGGAGATGCGGGCCGATATGGGCGGCCTGCTTCTCCATCAAACCTATTTGGTGATCGTTATTGTCTACTAAGATTACAAATTCCATTTTTTTATTTAACTACAGATTATACAGATTATACAGAACGAATCGTGGCAATTTAGCAGCTAAAGCTGCGGATTTATACAGATGGGTTTTGGGATGATGTTAGGAAAACGTTTGAAATAAAGACTTTCTTCTCCAAAATTCAAAAGCATTCCCAATTTTATGCCAGTGGCATGGATATAATTGATGATTTGAGCTTCGTGTTCGGGAAGAATGGTTGAAACAGCCTTCAATTCAACTATGATTTTGTCATAACAAAACAGGTCTGACACATAATACTGATTCAATAATACATCTTTGTATTGAATTTGAATTCTTTTTTGTGAGACAAAAGGAATACTTCGCTTTGCCAATTCTACTTCCATAGCCTCTTGATATACAGATTCTAGAAATCCCATGCCAAGAGTCCTATGCACATCCATGGCAGCCCCAATAATGTTATAGGTTTCTTTTTTATATATAAACTGATCTGTTTCCATTTGTTTCTCCAACCATCTGTACCAATTTGGACGCTTGCGTCCCCATAATTATCTGTCGAAAATCAGTTTAATCTGTGTAATCTGTAGTTTTTGAAGACTATACATTGAATCGAATATTCAAAATATCCCCGTCCTGAACAACATACGTCTTGCCCTCCACGCGGAACTTGCCCGCTTCCTTCACTGCAGCTTCAGAACCGTACTTTAGGAAGTCTTCCGTGCTCATCACCTCAGCGCGGATGAAGCCACGTTGCAGGTCGCTGTGGATGGCACCGGCTGCGATAGGAGCGGTGTCGCCTACATGGATGGTCCAAGCTCTTGTCTCATCAGGGCCAGTGGTGAAGAAGGAATGCAGGTTCAAAGTGTGGTAGGCGGTACGTACCAACTTATTCACGCCTGGCTCGGTCAAGCCGGCATCTTCCATAAACAGAGCTCTGTCATCAGCGTCGAGTTCGGCAATTTCAGCCTCCAACTTACCAGCGATTATCAGCATCTCTTGACCTTCTTTCAAGGATGCTTTTACTGCATCTGAGTACTTGTTGCCAGTGGTGGCTGAAGCGTCGTCCACGTTGCAGACGTAGATGATGGGTTTGGCCGTCAGCAGTTGGATGTCCTGAACGAACTTCTTGTCTTCCTCGGCTACCTTGGCATCGCGGGCATTGCCGAAGTTCTCCAGGGTTTCTTTGTAGACGCTGAGCACATCGAAGGCTTTCTTGTTGTCCTTTTCGCCATTCTTCAAAAGCTTTTGCACACGTTCCAACTTGCGGGTGACCAGATCCAAATCGCGCACCTGCAGCTCGAGATCAACGAGTTCCATGTCACGAACGGGGTCGATGCTGCCTTCGCTGTGAGGGATGTTGGGGTCATCAAAGCAACGCAGTACATGGATGAGGGCATCCATGGTCTGCACCTCGGCGAGGAGCTTGTTACCCACGCCTTGACCGCCTTTGCTCAAGCCTGGCAGGTCGACGATTTCGACCGTGGCAGGCACGATGCGCTTCGAGTGGGAGATGTTGTCGATGAGTTTGAGGCGTTCGTCCACCACCTCGCACATGCCGATATTGGATTTTGAGGCAAAACCGATTTCTGCCTTGGTGTTTGATATACAGTTGAATATGGTGGTCTTTCCAGTGCTCGAAAGGCCGATGATTCCGCAATTGAGTGCCATAATGATAAGGTTTAAATTTGCTGCAAAGATATGAATTTATTGCTTGTCGCCCGCGTTCCAGTCGATTTGGTCGTATTCGTTTTCGGTGGTTACTTCTTGAGCCTGCATAAGCGAGTTGTTTTGGTGCTTCTTGATGAGTCGGATGCCCAGACGCCAAAGCATGACGTCGCCGGCGATGAAGAAAGTGTAGATGAAGGAACTTAACGCACCTCCTATCCGGTCGCTGAACATGAGCAGCCAGTCAAACAAGCCGTGGGCAGCCATGGCGATGAGCAAGCCGATGATGATGTAACGTCCTTTCTTGTCGCTGTTGAACTTGGCCAAAGAGAGGAAATAGCCTAAGATGACGCCGAAGAGGAAATGGGCGGGAACGGAGATCAAAGCGCGTACGATACCCGTGCCAATGCCACCAGGCATGACGTACATGATGTTCTCGACGGTGGCAAAGCCTAAGCTGATGAAGGAGGCATATACGATGCCGTCGAAATATTCGTCAAAGTTCTTGTCGTTCCAAATGAATATCATGAAGATCAAGAACTTGCAAAGCTCTTCAGGAATGCCTGCGGTGATGAATGAGTCGTAAAAAACGGTCTGGTTGAGGTAGGGGATAAGTCCTATGGTGTAGTCGATGATCCTGACGGTGACGATAGTGAACACCACGGCCAGCATGCCACCGAAGAAGGCCTTGCACAATGATTTGAAAGGCTCTTTTTGGTATTTGTCCTGACGATAAATAAATATGATCAGCAGGGCAGCTGGAAGCACGGAGAGGAACAGGAGTACGTGGTAAAGCAGTAGATTTATGACCATAATAGTTTTCTTTTCTGCAAAAATACGGCTTTATCCGTGAAAAAAGCTTATTTTTGCACAAAATTTTCGTTATGCAAGAAATGATTCTCATTCTTGACTTCGGCTCTCAGGTGACCCAGCTAATTGGTCGTCGCCTACGCGAGTTGAACGTCTATTGCGAAATCCATCCATTTAATAAGATACCGGCCATCGGCCCTAATGTCAAAGGCGTGATCCTTAGTGGTAGCCCGTTCTCGGTGCGTGATGAGAAGGCCCCCATTGCCGACTTGTCGAATATCAAAGGTAAGCTTCCATTGCTGGGCATCTGCTATGGCGCCCAGTTCATCGCCCAGCATTTTGGTGGTGAGGTCAATGGCAGCATCGCCCGTGAATATGGCCGTGCCATGCTGACTGTGATTGACGAGGCGTCACCGTTGTTTAAAGGTGTGAGCAAGACTTCACAAGTGTGGATGAGCCATGGCGACACCATCGCCAAATTGCCTACGTATGCTCGTATCATCGCCTCGACCGACGATGTGGAAAATGCAGCTTATAAGGTTGAAGGTGAGGAGACTTACGCGGTTCAGTTCCATCCCGAGGTGTTCCACACCAAGGAAGGCCCGCAGATGTTGGCCAACTTCGCCCTCGGCGTTTGTGGCTGCAAAGGCGATTGGACTCCGGATTCCTTCATCGACAATACCGTCGCCATCTTGAAGCAACAATTGGGCGACGACAAGGTCATCCTTGGCCTTTCGGGTGGTGTCGACAGCACCGTGGCTGCCGTGTTGCTCAATAAGGCGATTGGCAAGAACTTGACTTGCATCTTTGTGGATAACGGCTTGCTTCGCAAGAATGAGTTTGAAGATGTGCTTGACTCCTATAAGGAGATGGGCCTCAATGTCATTGGCGTACACTCTGGACCACTGTTCCTGCAGAAACTGGCGGGTGTGACCGACCCTGAGGCCAAACGCAAGGCCATTGGATCCACGTTTATTGATGTGTTTGACGCTGAGGCGCAAAAAATTGAAGGCGCCCGCTGGCTGGCCCAAGGCACCATCTATCCCGATGTTATCGAGAGCGTGAGTGTCAACGGACCGAGCTGCAAGATCAAGTCGCACCACAACGTGGGCGGTCTACCCGAAAAGATGAACCTGAAGATTGTGGAGCCGTTGCGTTCGCTGTTCAAGGACGAGGTACGCCGTGTGGGCCGCGCCTTGGGCATCAAGCGCGAACTCATCGGTCGCCATCCTTTCCCTGGGCCGAGTCTGGGCATCCGTATCTTGGGCGAAGTCACCGAAGAGAAGCTTCGCATCTTGCGCGAGGCTGACGACATCTTCATCAAGGGGCTGCGTAGCTGGCCATGTGAATTGCCAAGTGCTTCATATCCTAATGAAATGGCTGACAACCTGTACGACAGCATCTGGCAGGCAGGAACCATTCTTTTGCCCGTGAAATCGGTGGGTGTGATGGGCGATGAACGCAGCTACGAATATACTATTGCCCTGCGTGCGGTGATCTCGACCGACGGCATGACCGCCGACTGGGTGCATCTGCCGTATGAATTCATGGCCAAGGTGTCGAATGATATTATTAATAAGGTGAAAGGCGTCAACCGGGTGTGCTACGACATCTCATCGAAGCCGCCGGCGACCATCGAATGGGAATAACACTGTAAATGAGTAAGACAATGAAGAATAAACTGTTTTTCTTCCTCTTTTTCCTCTTTAGCACGTTGCTTTCGGGCAATGTGATGGCTCAAGAGGTGATAGAACGTTCGACTGATAAGACAAAAATTGGTGGTAAGGAGTACTATTTGCACCGCGTGAGGCAAGGGCAGACACTCTATAGCCTGTCGAAGGCATACAACGTGTCTGTTGAAGAAATAGAATTGTTGAATCCGGAGGTGAAGGACGGCTTAAAGGTTGGGCATGTGTTGGGTATTCCTGTCCGACCCGTCCAAGAGCCGAAGGTGGAAGAGCCTTTGCCTGTGACGGTCAAACCTGAACCTGAGCCAGTGTCTGAACAGAAACCAGTTACGGTTAAACCAGTTAAACCTGAGCCTAAAGAAGAACCTGTCGTGGTGAAGCCCGAGCCAGAATCAGTGAAGGTTAAACCCGTGAAACCAGAGCCGAAAGAAGAGCCCGTTGTGGAGAAGCCAGAGACAGAATCCGAGCCAGAACCGGTGAAGGTTAAACCCGTGAAACCAGAACCCAAAGAGGAGCCTGTTGTGGTACAGCCAGAACCGGAACCTGAACCTGTCGTGGTGGAACCTGTCAACCCCGAGCCAGTACCTGTTGTGGAACAAGAACCTGCTCCAGAACCTGAACTTGAACCCAAAACGGTTGTGGTGAAGCCTGTTAAGCCGGAACCAGAACCCGTTGTGGAACAGCCTAAAGAGCAGGAGACGCCTGTCGTTATTGAACCGCAACCCAATCATAAGCCATTTTTCGACGGTAAGGCACGCATTGTGCAGCATGGAGAGGACCTTTATGATATCGCCAAGGAATATGGTATTGATGTCGCAGATTTGAAGCAGGCCAATCCTAGAATGACCTTTGAGGATCCCAAAGAAGGGACTCGCATCGTTATTCCTCAAGTGACCAATGAAAACGATTACATTGTGCACTCATGTGAATATAATGAGCGTGTTTCGTCTTTGCTGAAACGATGGAAAGTAGACGAAAATGCTTTTAGAAACATAAATGTTTCCGTGGGTTCCCATGTGTTTGAAAACCAAGTGGTGCTGATACCTATCCAACCGATAACCGATTTCTATTGGATTCCACAAGAAAAGGAACAGGATGAAGTTGTAGAGGTGGTGGAAGTGGAAGAGCCTGAAGAGTCTCAGGACATCCAAGAACATCAGCCATTGGAATTTGATTTTGAGACGGGTGATATTCCGGATTGCGTCGCAGCGCCTGAAAATGCTTCCAAACGTTATCATGTGGCGCTGATGGTACCTTTGTATTTGAATAACATCGGCAGCGTCGATGTTTCGAAAGATAATGCATCCAAGACCAAAAAGTCGCGTCCCATGTCGTTCCTTCAGTTCTATGAGGGCTTCATGATTGCCGCTGAGGCCATGGAGAAACAGGGGATGAAACTTGATTTGACCGTCATCGACGTGACCGATAATACCGCTACTGCTGAAAATGCCGTGGCCAAGATTCAAAACAAAGACTTGGATTTGATAGTTGGACCTTTCTTTGGCAACTCATTCGACATTGTTGAGGAATACGCCAAGGCCAACGACATCGCGGTGGTCAATCCTATGACGACCCGTAAATCGGTAATTGAAGACAATCCTAATGTCATCAAGGCAAAGTCGGGTGATGTAGGCATGATTTTGTCCATCTCCAACTTGGTGAAAAACCGTTATCCCAATGCTAATGTGTTCATTGTCAGTCGTGAAAAGGATACCGATACGGCTTTTTTGGATCAACTGGAACACCATCTGAACATGGCCATTAATGAAGAAGTTACAGTTTCTGGCGACGAATTTCTCCAATATGCCCGCAATGAAAGCGAACGTTTGGAGATGGGTAGCCGAATGGTGCCTACCATTGATGTGGAAGGCCAAGTGTATTCCACGGGTGACTTCCAAACGGGCATGACCAATGAAGTCGTTTTGTCCAACAAGGTGAATCGCTATCCCTACAGCAAAATGGGCGAAGTGAGGTCGAGGCTTTCGGGTGTGCGCGACAATGTGATTATTGCCTACGGTGATGATAATGTGTTTGCCACACAAATGCTCAACTCATTGACTCGGACGGCCGAACGGTATCCTGTTACCCTGATATGCGCTCCTGACTGGCAGAAGCATGAAAAGCTATTGGTCGACAACTTGCTTAAGATGAATGCCATCTATGTCAGTGACTATTTTGTCGACTATAATAGTGAAGAAGCAAAAAACTTTGTAATCCACTTTAGGCAAAAGTATGTCGTTGATCCACAACGATATGCCTTTGAAGGTTATGATGTAGGTAAATATTTCCTCAACGCCCTGATGCAATATGGAAGCGATGACTTGATTAATTGCCTGCATTGCTATCAAGCTTCGATGTTGCATACAAATTACCGTTTCTACTATAAGAACTATTTGAATGCGGGAGGCAATGAAGGCAAGGAAAACCTGTATTGGAGTATTTATCAATACGATAAGGATAACATCGAATTAGTCCCTGTCGACCCGTTCAAGAAACCTGCTGAGGATGACTAAGCCTTGTTGTATACTCTTTCTTATGTCCATATTGTTCCTTGGCGCATGCAACGATGGAATTCAAAGGACCTATTGGGAGAATGGTAAGTTGAAGTCGGAGTTGCGCTATGAAGGTGACAAGCTGAACGGCGAGGGCGTTTGGTATACCAAACAGGGCAAGGTGATGACTCGGGCATTTTACAGGAACGACACACTTGAGGGACGATATCAGCGTTTCCATCAAAATGGCGAATTGGATGTTGAGTGTTGGTATAAGAATGGACTACGCGACAGCATCTATCGAAGTTACAGCGTAAAAGGCGTTTTGGCTTCAGAGGATTATTATGTCAACGGTAAACTCAACGGTGAGACGAAGAAATGGTTCGACAACGGGCAGGTCTTTCAGGAAGGCCAATACAAGGATGGCATGATGGACGGCTCATGGTTTATCTTTTATCCCAGCGGTGCATTGGCGAGCAAGGCGGATTATAAGATGGGTACGGGCAAGCAAATCTGTTATGAGGAGTCGGGCTACAAATGCTTAGAAGTACCTTATGTCAATAATCTGAAACACGGTAAGGAAATCTATTATAATCCCGATGGCAGGATTACGAAAATCGTTGAGTATGAAGAGGGTAAGGTGGTGTTTGAAGACGATGATCCGCAAAATGCAGACTAGTAAAAGAGGAAAATGAAAATATTTTGTGGAATTTGGAAATTGTTTAAATAAAAACCTTATCTTTGCACCGATTTACTAGTAGTAAGCAAACTTTCTAACAATTAAATAAACCTTAATTAAAGTCAAAAAATGAAAGTCAATGAAATTATGACCGCTCTGGAAGCTAAGCATCCGGGCGAAAATGAGTACTTACAGGCCGTTCGCGAAGTCCTGGAAACCATCGAAGAAGAATACAACAAGCACCCCGAGTTCGAGGCTGCTAAGATTGTCGAGCGCATTGTTGAGCCCGACCGTATCTTCAAGTTCCGCGTTGTGTGGGTTGACGATAAAGGTCAGACCCAGGTCAACCTCGGTTACCGTGTGCAGTACAATGCTGCCCTCGGCGCCTACAAAGGTGGTCTCCGCTTCCACCCCAAAGTAAACGAGTCAATGCTGAAGTTCTTGGGCTTCGAACAGATCTTCAAGAACAGCTTGACCAACCTGCCTCTCGGCGGT